>DASTWV010000060.1 GCA_035765775.1 Actinomycetota bacterium
TGTGGTGCTGGCGGACACCGACACCGTCACCGGCCGGAGGGGCCAGGACTCGGATTTCAGGCGGAGGTGGGGCTTCCTTGCGGCCACCCGTGGGGCGTTCTAAGTGGCCACCAGTGGGGACTTTGGCATGGCCACGTACAGTCCGGTGGCGTGCAACCATGGGGAGGGCAGCTCGTACCATGCCTGGGCGTTGCCTCATGCTGCATAGGGTGAATTCACCGGCAAGGACGGTGCCGAGCTACATGGAGACGCAGATCATCAGCCCCAGCCTCGACGTCGCCCCCGCCTTGCACCTGGCTGGGCGCAGGACCCTCCGCCGGGCTCACTAATGGTCATTCGTGCGCCGGGCAGGGCGCCACTCAGCCGGGCGGACGAGATGTTGTGCCTGTTGGGGCCTCCGCTGATCCGGTGGGCGGGGCGGGAGGAGTCCCTCCGGCTCCGCCCCAAGGAATGGGCGCTGCTGGGCCGCCTGGCGCTGGCCGACACGGAGCTGTCCAGGGCGGACCTCGCCCGGCTCCTCTTCCCGGCGGCGGACGATCCGCGCAGGGCCCTGCGCTGGCACCTGAATGCCGTGCGCACCAAGCTGCCCGCTGAGCTGGGCGAAGGCCTGCGGGCCGACGGCCACGCCATCGGGTTCGAGCCCTCCACCGACGTCGCGGTCTTCTCGGCGGCGGCGGAGCAGATCCGCGACCGTCCGGGAGCCGCTGCCCACCCCGGGCTGCTGGCGCTCTACCGGGGTGACCTGTGCGAGGGTCTCGCCGTATCGGCCTCGCCGGCGTTCGACACCTGGCTCTATGTGGAGCAGGAGCACCTCCGCCGCCTGTTCCGGCAGGCAACGGTCGCCTACGCCCGGTGGGCGATCGACGGCCGGCGGGCGGGGACGGCCATCCCGTCGCTCTCCCGGCTGGTGCACGTGGACCCGTACTGCGAGGACGGCCACGTTCTCCTGGTGGAGGCCTATGAGAGCCTCGGGGATCGGGAGGCAGCCAGATCCGCCTACCGCAGCTACCAACGCATGGTCCGCGATGAGCTGCAGGCCGAGCCGCAGCTGGTGCCCGCAGTGGCGGCCAAGGCAGCGCCCCGGGAGGGACGCGTCCTGCCCCGCGATGAGCTCGTGGCGCTGGACGAGATCACCATGCACATCGTGGAGTGGCCCGGCGAGGAGCCGGCCGTCCTGGCGATCCACGGCACCGCCGGCAGCGCCTACAGCCTGACCGGCCTGGGGGAGCGCCTGGCACCGGAGCACCGCTTCATCGCCATGGACCTGCGCGGGCACGGCTTCAGCGACAAGCCGCCGGGGCGCTACGACATCAGCCGCCACATCGACGACGTGGTCGAGCTCATGGACGCGCTCGGGCTGGAGCGCCCCGTCGTGCTGGGCTTCTGCATCGGCGGCCCGGTCGCAGCCGGCGTGGCCCTGCGCCGCGATGTCGCCGGGCTGGTCCTCATGGATGCGGCGATCGGATTGCCGGCCTTCCTGGCGCAGAAGGGCTCCGACCTGTCCAGCGCCGAGGCGAGCATGGACCTGCGGTTCCTCAGCGTCGACGAGTACGTCCGGGCGTGGCGGGCTGAGAACGGCCGGTACAGCGACGAGGCCGAGCGCTGGGTGGAGCGCTTCGCCCGGTTTGAACTGGCCCCGCTCTCCGACGGTACCTTCCGGCGCCGGGGTCTCCGGGATGCACTCGGCGAGGAGTTCGAATCGGTGCTGGCAGCCAACACCCTGGGGATGCTCGCCGAGGTGGCGGCTCCCGCCCTCGTCGTCCGTGCGGGCCGGCCCTGGCCGGGCGAGGGGCACTGGCTGACCGAGCAGGCGTTCGGTGCCCAGCTCAAGGCATGCCGGTCGCCCCGGGCCGTCGAAGCCCGCTGCTCCACCCATTCATCGCTGGTGCGGGATCCCGAACCGGACCTCATCGCCGCCCTGCGTGGCTTCGCCCAGGAAGCATGGGTCGGCGGCCTCCCGGCGGGGAAGGCCGCGGCGAAAACTGCCGCCACCTCCCCATCGGAGGGCGCAAACGGTTTGGCAAACGCCCGGGGAGCGACAGTGACCATGACCGCCGATCAGGGAGGCATGGGTATGGCAGACCCCGCAGTGGAGCTGGAGGCCTTCATCCGTTGGCTGGCCCTCGACCCCGAGCAGACCCGCAAGTACCTCCGGGATCCGGAGAGCGTCCTGGACGGGGCTCGGCTCACCGACCGCGTGCGGGCGACCCTCCGGGCCGCCGGGCCGCAAGCGGTCCTGGAGGCGGCCCGGGCCAAGGCCGAGACCATCTACGAGGCCCCGGAATCCTGGAAACCCAGCACCTTCAACCGGGATATCTCGGCCGGCGGGTATGGCCGCAAGCCCGCCGACGCCGAGTAGGAGGGGGCCGCAATGCTGATCTCTGCGACCCGCCCGATCGGGTTGCCCACCCGCTCCCACCTCTTTCCCGAGGACCGGATCTGCTCGCACCCGGGGTGCGCGACCCGGCTGTGCATCTATAACCGGCAGAGCACCTGTTACCTGCACACCACGCCGACAGCCCCGCGCCTGCGGGGGCGCAAGCCCGCACGCCGCGGCTGACGCCTCACCCCCGGCAGCGAATCAGAAGCACCGCTGGTCGTGGCTTGACCGCGCGCCCGTCACTCGAAAGGAAGGCGATGGAGGAGCCAACTGGATCACCACCGCGGCAAGGCGGCCCGCGGGCGCCCGCCGACGACAACCCCGGGACGATGAGCCTCGGCAAGCTGCTCGGGGTCGTTCCAGACGCCAATCCGTCCTCTCCGGCGGCTCACCACGGCGATGAAGGGCCCCCGGGGCCGGACCTGAGCTTCATGGGCCATGGCGACGAGATCCAGCTGACCGACTTCAAGCTCGCCCGCAGCATCGCCGTGGTGACCTGGGGCGCCCTGGCGTGGGACCCGCGGGAGCTGCCTCTGGTGTGCGACGACGAGGAGCGCCCCGAGGAGGCCTGGCACCCGGGCGGGCCCGAGTTGCCGATCGAGTTCTCCCGGGTGGCGGTCGACTGCCGCCTCATCCCGGTCCTCGACCCGGCCAACGGCGTCCCCGTGCCCACCCTGTGGGCCCGCAGCCGGCGCAACGACCTCAACGCCGCCGTCGAGGACCTGATGAAAGCCGAGGGGGCACGGAACCGCAAGCTCATCGGCTTCGTCGACACCAAGGACAACACGCACCGGTGCCTCGCCCACATGGCCATGGCTGAGCCGGTCAAAGCGTGGGCCCGAGGGCACGGCGTGGACTGCGTCATCTGGGCCGAGCTGCCACCCAACTTCGCCAACCACACCGGTCGGCCCTTCTCATTGGACACTGCGATGAGGTACCTCGGAGAACTCCCCAGGGCGCTCGTGGAGCAGGCCCGGGAGTACGTCAACCGGACGCCCGCCTGTGTCGACACCCCCCTGCGGCGGAGGCTAGCCGAGGTCGGCTGGCCGGGCCTCGGATGACGATCTGGCAAGGATGGCGTCGGCCGCCGTATGCGGAGCCGGGGTCTGGCTACGGGCCATCCAGATCTGAGACCATCGCCCGCACGGCCGCCTCGATGTCGCCGCCGCCCCGGGTCATCACGAGCCTCTCGAAGTCGTAGCGGGCGAAGTTTCGTCGCGTCGTGGTGTACCGGCAGGTGACCGATGCGCATCTGTTGGCTGTTGGCCGCCGCTGGGAAGGGCGTGTTGCGACGTTTAATCGGGGGCTCACAGGACTCTCCGACGCCCCGGGTGATGTGGTGCTGGTCCCTTTCAAACGTAGTTCTGAGCGAGGGCGAGCGACCTCGGCGTAACGTGGGCTCAGCGCGCAACGGCTTCGGCGATCGCTCACGACCTGAGGCAGACCAGCCTGCAGAGGGAAGGAGAGCTCGGATGGCAAGCTCACCGGTGGCCTTCGTCTCGACCATCGTCCGCATCTCCGTTGTCATGAGCGCGAAGCCATGCTGATCTACTCGATGGGCGTCTCCGTGGACGGCTTTATCAACGACCGCGAGGGCGCGTTCGAATGGACCGCGCCCATTGAAGAGGAGTTCCGTTTCCACCTCGCCCAGGTAGGCGAGCTGGGCGGCTATCTGCTCGGCCGCAGGTTGTACGAGACCATGCTGCCCTGGGAGACGGACCCGTCGATGCGCAGCAGCGAGTTGTGGGCCGTGTTCGCCGACGTCTGGTGCGCGCTCCCGAAGGTTGTCTTCAGCCGCACGCTCGACAGCGTGCAGGGCAACGCCCGGCTTGCCAAGGCACCGGTGGCTGAGGAAGTGGCCGCGGCGCTCGAGGCCACGGACAAGGACGTGTCGATCGGCGGCGCCGGGCTGGCCGCGGCAGCGATCGAGCTCGGCCTCGTCGATGAGCTGCGCTTGTTCCGCAACCCGATCATCGTCGGGGGCGGCACGCCCTTCCTGCCGCCGGTCACCAACGACATCCGGCTGGACCTGGTCGAGACCAAGACCTTCGGCTCGCGCGTGGTCTACGAGCGCTACCGGCACGTCCGCGATGACTCCGGCTGACGCCGCCGTCCGAGGCACCTGGACGCCGGCCGCCCAGACGGGCTGCTGAGCAGCCTGGTAGGTGAAGACGACTACGCCAACGTCTCGCGTCGAAAGTCAGGGTCGCGGGCGGAGCCGGCGCCAACGGTCGTAGCCGAGGGTGACGATCCCAAGGGCAATACAGCCCAGGCCGATCAAGCCCCAGAGTGCGTCGCCATCCATGAACGAGCCCGTGGGAGCGATGCCAAAGCCCTGGATCACCCAGACGGCGCCGGCGACGAAGAGGAGCGCGGCGATCACACGGAGGACCATTGGCCAAGCGTAGAGCACCACGGGCTTGCCCGACGTAACCGACGGGCGGCGCGCGCCCGTCGCCCAAAGGAGCCGGGTGTCTTGAAACCCCCTTACCCTGGGCACCCGCCAGTGGAGTCCTGGGATCCCCGGGAGGAGAGAGTTTCGCTGGCGTTCGGCATCGCCAGCCTCGCCTGGTACTGGGCGGACGCGTTTCTCGGTGAACTGACCGGCGGTTATCCCTGGGCCCTGTGGCTAACCCTAGTTCTCATTTGGCCGCTCATCGGCGCCGCGGCGGTCACGACCGGTTTCCACTCGCGGCGGAAAGCCAAGAGGGCGGGTCGCCAGTCCGCCGGGGGAGCCGTAGCTGGCATCATCATGGGTTTGATGGCCATCGGGGCCTTTCTTCTCTTCTCGGGGCCCTTGGTGCTGAGCGAGATCGTTGACCACCTCCACTGACTGATCCCCACCCCCGGACCGGCATCATCCGGCCTAGCCGGCCCGCCCATCCGGTTGCTCGGTAGCCTCGTGGGTTTCCGAGCCCGACTTTGGAATTAGGTGGTGAACCAATTGATCGCCATAACTGCTGTGGGTTCTGAACCATAGCTGGCCGCCGCTCCTATCTACGACAGTAAGTCCCACAGCCCCAAACCAGAGACGACAGATAACAACTTCCCGAATATCCCGTAGGCGTACCAGAATCTCCCGCCCTCCGCAAGCAGCAATGGTGCTCGTTGGGCTCCAGATAAATTCGTCCGGCTGTAGGGTGCCGTAGCCCCAAGCGGTCGCACCTCTGCCGCGCAGACGGAGCCGGCACTGGAGCTCGTCGACCCCGAAACCCAGCGGGCGGTGAAGGCCCCGGTCTCCTCGACCCGGGTCATGCCCCGGTCTCCTCGACCCGGGTTATCACGAAGCGCCGAGCCCCGCCGGGGGCCGACAGCGCCCAGGACGCCCTGGCCATCTGCCTGGACGAGCACGGGCGGGTCGACCTCGGCGTCATCGCCGGCCTCCTCGGCGCCGACGCCGAATCTGCCCGGAGCAAGCTCGGGGCGCTGGTCTGGCAGGACCCGGCCACCGCCGAGCTGCTCACCGCCCAGGCATATCTCTCGGGCGACGTCCGCTCCAAGCTGGCCGAGGCGGAAGCGGCGGCGGCGCTCGACCCCCGGTGGCGGCCCAACGTCGAGGCCCTGGCCAGGGTCGTCCCGGTCGACATCCCGCCGAGCGACATCGACGCCCGGCTGGGGGCGACCTGGATACCCGGAAGTGATCTCGAGGCCTTCGCCGGGGAGGTGCTCGCCTGCCCGTCGCTGCGGGCGGAGTACTCGGTCGCCGCCGCCAGCTGGGCGGTCAAGGTTGCCAACCCGGGCGAGCGCCACAGCGTGACCGCGACCAGCCAGTGGGGGACCGGGCGGGTCGACGCCCCCCGTCTGCTGGCGTTGTCGCTCGAGCAGTCCCCGGTGGCGGTGTACGACGAGGACCACATCGACGGCCGCGACGTGCAGGTGCTGAACACCGCCGAGACCCTTGCCGCCCGGGAGAAGCAGGAACCTCGCAGAGGTGGCTGAGATCACCGGTCGGAGTCCATCGCTGATCAGTCGTGTGATCGCGATCAATGGGCACACCCTGCTTCGGCGTCCGGCCCCCGCGAGGGGGGGCGCTTCCTTACCCCCAGAGAGCGGGAGGAGATCTCCCGGGGGACCTACGCCGCGGCGAGTCGGCGAGCGCCATCGCCCGGCGACTGGGGCAGCATCGCTCGACGATCACCCGTGAGTTCAAGCGCAACGGCGGCCGGGACTACTACCACGCCTGGCCGGCTTAGGGCCGGGCCCCGTCGTCGCCCCTCGATTGATGCCTTGAAGGCATCCGAATCAGGCCTGCGACTCCGCCAGCTTCACCCAACGCCAGAAAGCGTCAGGCTGGATCTCCCGGGCCGGCTGGCGGGCCACAGCGGCGTCAACATCAATCTCGACCCCTCTCAGCTTGACCTTGCCCTGGTGAGCGATCGACCCTCTCGAAGCGACGATCCGGTGTCCATAGGTAGCAACTGCACTGTCGAGGTCGAGGTTGTACTTTGGGTTCGGCACCTGGGTGAAACCCATGAGAACGTGTCGCTGGAAGGAAACGTCTTTCTTCCCGCCGGTGTAGAACTCCCAGCGAAGTCCGGGGCAACGCTCGATGATCACATCGCCCAAGAACAGTGCCACGTCGTTGACCACTGAATACCAGTCAGGAAGAAGACGGCCGGGGTTGTCCGGGTCGGCCTCAACATTGGCTACAAACCAGTCGTTGAGGTCCTGGATCCCGGAGTCGCTGCCCACCAGGTCCATCCCATTGGCCCTCAGCAGGCAACGCAACATCTCACGACGGGTCGTCCTTCCGCCCATCAGCTTGTTGAAGGCTCGACGGGCGTCAGCACGAGACAGTGTATTCAACGGGCCTGACACACCAGGGTCATAAACCTCATAGTCATCCCAGTCCACGATCATGGTCCGATCGACCAGGCGATTCCGGCTTTGTCGAGTGCTTCTGCCAGCGGCCCACTCGGACCCACCTGGCCGGTCACCGCACTCGCGCTGAACACCCACTCCACGCCGCTGATCGCCGGATTCTGCATAAGAAGCTGATCCTTGGCGATCTGAAGCTGAATGCTCTTTGTCAGCGAAGTGTAACCAACCTTCGACTCGATCGCCAAGCCGTCCTGCGTCAGTACATCTACGCGGCGAGCGCCCAAAGCCGTCTGGAAGGTTTGCTCTATATTAGCTCCTGGATACCGAGCGGCTATCGCATCCCGAGCTGCGTTACCGGCCGCCTGGTTGGCAATGATCGACTCATCACCCAATTCCACAGGATCGATATAGAAGGGGTCCGGGATCTCCGCGCCCTCCGCGCCGTCGACGGCGGCGGTCACGATTACTGTCCCGAAATCGGCAACGCCAATGCCGGCGTTCTCGGCGATGCCCGCGAGTAGCGGCAAAGGCGAACCACCCGGTCCTGCGGTTGCGGTGTCATTTGGGGGACCGGTTGGGATACAGTTGAAGCCGCTCAGGTCAGTCGCGTTCAGGGGATTCCCAGCTGTGTAGCCGTAGGCGCTCCCAGTGAGGGCTGAAAACGGGTCCCTGCTCAGAAACTGCGCGGTTGCGGGGTCGTAGTAGCGGGAACGCAGATAAACGAGGCCGGTTTCGGCGTCTGTGTATTGCCCCGCCAAACCGAAGGGGTTCGATACGGAACCCGTCGATGCCGTCAAGTGACCGTAGGAATCGAAGGTATAGGTGGCGACCATGACGCCCGACGCGTTGGTCAACGCCCTCGTCGAACCCAACTGATCCTGATGGTAGAAGAGGGTCCCCGAGGAGCTGAGCTGCTCCAGAGGCCGTCCGCCCGGTCCGTAGACATAGTCCGTTGACCCATCCACGAGCAGCAGGGGCAGGCCCTCGGCCACGTCCCAGGTCTCCTGGGAGACGGTGCCACCGACGGTCTTGGACATGCGAAGACCGTCTCCGTTGTAGGCATAGGTGGCCTGAGTGCTGGCCAGCTTCACGCTGGCCATGTTGGATCGGATCGGGACCAGGCTGTTCGTAGTCGAGTTGTTGCCCAGCTGGCCATTGGTATTCGAACCCCAGGCCCACACCGTGCCGTCAGACTTCACGGCGAGGGTGTGATCGTCATCGTCACCGTCGATGGCGATGCCGCCGGCTGCGCTGATCCCGCTCGCCTGCACGGGCACGGAGCTACCCGTGGTCGTGTTATTGCCCAGCTGGCCGGCGGAGTTGTCGCCCCAGACCCAGACGCTGCCGTCGGACTTCAGCGCCATCGAGTTGTGCCCGCCGGACGCGATGGCCACCGCCCCGGTGAGGTTGCTCACCTGGACGGGGACCAGGCTGTTGGCGGTGGTGCCGTTGCCCAGCTGGCCGGAAGCATTCTTTCCCCAGGCCCACACCGTGCCGTCGGACTTGAGCGCCACGGTGTGGGTGTCACCGCCAGCGATCGCGATGACGTTGGACATGCCGGGCACCTGGATTGGGACCAGGGAGTTGGCGGTGGAGTTGTTGCCCAGCGCCCCCGCTTCATTGTCGCCCCAGGCCCACATGGTGCCGTCGGACTTGAGTCCCAGGGAGTGGTCGTCGCCCGCAGCGATCGCCGTGACCCCGGTCAGACCCTGCACCTGGACGGGAACACTGCTGTTCGTCTGGGAGTTGTTGCCCAGCTGCCCGCTGGAATTCTGAACCGCCCTGGGTCTGATGGACACTCCATCGCTTTGAAAGGATGGAGCAATGACCAGATCAAAGAACCCCCTACGGCAGTACCCGCCGGAGATGAAGGAGCGGGCGATCCGGATGGTGCTGGAGGCCGCAGAGGCACA
>DASTWV010000061.1 GCA_035765775.1 Actinomycetota bacterium
GGGCCGAGATGCTCGGTGCCGGGGTACCTTCTGGAGCTGCTTAGAAGGTCCGGTCCTCCTCGATGACCCGTCGGCGGACGGGCGCAACGGGAGCATCGTACGAGTCGTAGGCTACGGTCCGTCGGGACCGGTTGAACCCGCCCCAACTGCTCCAGAACACCATGGACAGGATGGCGCCGATGATGCCCACGACCATCAAGATCACACCCACGTTATGGATGTTGAAACCCTGCACGTTCACGTTCACTGCAAAGTCGAGGATGGCCCCCACCGCAATCAGAAAGATACTCGTGCCAAGACCCATGTCAGATCTCCTCTCGTTCTTGCACGGAGGAGTTGTACCCGGGAATGGGCCGGACAAACCTCGGGCGAATTGGCGCTGGCCTACCCGGATACTGCCTGCTGGAGCCCCTCGAGATATCGGGTGGTGACCCGCGCCTGGACTGCCCGGCTCACCGGGGAGCCGAGCTTGGTGAGCAGGTGGGCCGGGCGGGAGAACGCCCGGATCCGGAAGCGCACGTTGCCGTTGGCATCCCGCTCGACCATGAATGCCTCCTCCCCCTGCTCGGGGTGGTGGGGGAGGGTGCCGTAGCCGAAGCCGAAGCGGTCGGCCTCGTCCACCAGGTAGACCACCCGGCAGGCGGCGGACACGTGGAAGGGGAACTGGCGGAAGACGAGGACCAGGCTCTGGCCCTCGGTGAGGGGCGGCGTCACCGGCAGGAGCCTGATGCCGGCGTGGTGCTGGGGCGCCCAGTCCCGGATGCCTGCCTGCGCCCGGGCGAAGGCCTCGGCGCCGGCGCCCAGATCGATCGAGCGGTCCACCGTGTGGTAACCCGCCGGCAGCTCACCCTGAGTGGCCCCGACGTCGGGGTAGGAGAGCGGCTGCTGCGCCTGGGCGTCGAGGAGCGCCTGGAGCTGCATGGGGGTGGGCGGGCGGAGCCCGAACGGGCTGGACATGGGCCCATCCTAGTGCCGCCCGGTAGCGCCCCTCATGCTTGTCACGTCCAACCCGAACATGTGGGTTCCTACGTCAGGAGAAGCCCTACGGCATGTTGAAGGCGTCCATCAGGCGGTAGCCGAGGTCGGCGCGCGGGCCGTCGAGTTGCACCTTGCCCTGCGCCACGGCGTCCCGCATCGACACCACTTTGATGAGGATGAGGAACATCCAGTCCGGATCCCCCGAGATCCGGCAGTCCACCGGCCGGGACGGCACCCGCTCGGCCCGGGCGGTCTGGCCGTCGAGGGTGACCGCGAAGTGGAAGCCGTCGGCCATGACCATCTCGAAGGTGCCGGTGAGGTCGGGGGCGAAGGCCGGCCGGTAGATGTCGGGGAGCACATGCTCGATGAAGGGCCACATGAGGGCCAGGTCGGCCGGCTCGAAGGGCAGCCGGGCGCCTACCGCCCGGGCGATGGCGGCGCCGTGCATGGACTGGTGCATGAGGAGGTAGCCGGCGAGGCCGTCGACGGGCACCTCGCCCATCGGGGTGGGGCAGATGCGGTCGGGAGGCTGGACGAGCACCTCGCCGAAGGCCATGGCGGTGTTGGCGACCAGCTGGTCGGCCAGCACGTTCAGGTCGCGTTCGGTGTAGCCCTCCAGGCCGTCGGCATTGGCTTCCTGCAGGCCCTCCCGGGTGCCGTCGCCGTAGGGGATCGCCAGCCCGCGGGCCATGATCCCGAGCCCGATGGTGGTGTAGGCCAGGTGGGCGGCGGTCTCGGCCACCGTCCAGGCCGAGCCCGGCAGCTCCCGGTTCGGGTCGGCGGTGCGCAAGATGGCGGCGATGCGGCCGGCGATCGCCTCGCCTGCCTGCCGGGCGTCGCTCAGGTGGTCCAGCGTGGCATTCATCAGTCGGCCTCCTCCTGCTCGCCAGATACGGGGGTCCCCGTGCTGTCCGTGGTATTGCTCTGCATGCTCGGCACGAGAGCGGGACCACGGGAAAGGAACGGAATCCAATGTCCATTGTGGACGGTGAGAGGTCGGGTGTCAATGCCACCGCGGCATCTCTGCTCGGGTTCCTGTACTGGCAGCCGCTGAGCGGCCATGACCTGTGTTCGGCGGTCGAGATGAGCGTCGGCAACTTCTGGAATGTCACCCGCAGCCAGATCTACCGGGAGTTGCGCACCCTCGCGCAACAGGGCCTGGTGGAGGGGGGCGAGGTGGGTCCCCGCCGGCGGCTGCCCTACACGATCACCGAGCCGGGCCGGGAATGCTTCCGGGAGTGGCTGCGGGAATCGCCCGGCCCCGACGTCATGCGTTCCCCGCTGTTGTTGAAATTCTTCTTCGGGATCCTGCTCTCCGAGGACACGCTCCGCCACTTCGTGGGCGACCACCGGGTCCGCCACGAGGGCCAGCTGGAGTACTACCGGAACCTGCTGGAGCAGATCAAGGAGTCCGACCCGGTCCCGGCCCACGTGGTGCGGCTGGGTATCGCCTTCGAGGAGATGATGCTGCACTGGTTCGACACCATCCCGTGGGAGCTGTGGTCAGCCCCCGAGCACCGGCACCCGCGGGCGTGAGCGTTCGGCGTGACGGGCGGCGAGGCGTTGCTGTGAGTCGTCTGTGAGTGTCCGGGGGTGCCATACGGACCTCAGCACTCACAGACTCCGAGAGCCCCCGAGAGCCTCCGAGAGCCCTCAAGAGTCCGGGACAAACGGTAGGGTGCGGCCCGCATGGTGACCAAGACCCACAAGTCGGCGCAGCGCAAGGGGCTCCCCACCCTCCATCCCGCCGTCCTCTCCGAGGACGAGGTCCTCGCCGCGCTCCGGGAGGTCGGGGCGGTCACCAGCGGTCACTTCGTGCTCTCCTCCGGCCGTCACTCCGACGTCTACTGCGAGAAGTTCCGCGCCCTGGAACGGCCGGAGCTGGCGCTCTCACTCGGCGCCTCGCTGGCAGACCGCTTCGCTGCCGAGCAGGTGGACGTGGTGCTCTCGCCCGCCCTGGGGGCCATCGTGTTGGGCTTCACCACCGCGTTGTGCATGGGCGCCCGGTTCGTGTTTGCCGAGCGTGACCAGGGCGCCCTGCGCCTGCGCCGGGGCTTCGTCCTGGCCGAGGGGGAGCGGGTGCTGGTGGTGGAGGACGTGGTGACCACCGGGAAGTCGGTGAACGAGGTGGTGGCGCTGGTGCCGCCCGAGGCCCTCGTGGGCGTCGGGTGCCTGCTGGATCGCTCGGGCGGGGCGGGCGGCGTACCCCCGATGACCAGCCTGGCCCGGCTGGATGCACCCACCTGGGAGGCGTCGGAGTGCCCGCTGTGCCGCGCCGGCGTGGAGGCCGTTGCTCCCGGGAGTCGGCACCTGGCCTAGCCTGGCCTAGCCTGGCCCAACCTGGCCTAGCCTGGCCTAAATGGGGGTAATGGCACCAGCCGGTCGGTGAGCACGACGGCGTAGCCGCTCACTCCGGCGAACCGGACGGCGAGGGTCCCCACGGCTGGCGGTGGTGGCGCGATATCTCCACAGTGGAGACATCGCGCCACTGTGCTGCCGGTTGGGCCCCTCGCCGGGCTCCGCCCGGTCCCGTAGGCCCCGGTCGTGAGCCGGTCAGATCCCGGAACGGCAGGACGCACGCCACCAGGGCCGCCAGCACCGAGCGGTCGTTCGCCGCCAGCCAGCGGCCCGGCGGCCCCAGGAGGTGCGCCCCGGGGAGCCCGATGACCATCGGCACCAGGATCACCGCCGCCACGGCGATGTCCGCGCCGGTGCTGGCGGTGAACACCCCGGCCGCCCCCAGCAGGACCCAGAGCTCGTGGTGGGTCCAGGAGATCGGCGAGGCGAGGATCCCGGCGCAGCCGGTGATCGCCAGCCCCAGCACCGGCTGGCCCGCCTCGCACGCCCTCCGGGCCCGCCAGAGCCCGAGGACCAGCGCACCGCCGGACAGCACAGCCCAGAGAGCCCCGAGTGCGGCCCCGTGGGCTCCGGCCCGCAGCAGCACGCCGTAGATCGACTGGTTGCCGCCCTCGGCGAGGGGCAGGCCCCGGGTGACGTGGAAGACCTCGCCGCCCCAGAACGACCGGGAGTTGCCCGGTGCCCCGAGCCCGGCCAGCGCGGTCGCCGCCCCGAAGGTGCCGAGCGCCACCCCGGCTGCCCGCCGGCGCCCGGTCAGCCACAGGTAGGGCACGAACACCAGCGGCGTCAGCTTCAGGGCGGCACACAGCCCGGTCAGGGCCCCCTGGTAGCGCCGGCCCCGTCGAGCGAGCAGGTCGGCCACCACCCCCAGCGCCAGGAAGACGCTCACCTGCCCGAAGGCCAGGTTGCTCTGCAGCGGCTTCGAGGCCAGCAGCAGGGCGGTCAGCGCCGGCCAGACGGCGGCTGCCGGCCCCAGACGGCGGGGGAGCGCCCGGGCGACCAGGTAGCTCAGGGCACCGGTGGCCGCCAGGGTCAGGAGCGTCCAGGTCACCTGCGCCGCCGCCTCGGGCACCAGGGCCAAGGGGATGAGCAGGAGGGCGGCGAAGGGCGGGTAGGTGAAGCCGGACCGGAGGCCCGGGTGGGCCCCGTACAGGGAGTGCCCGTGCAGCAGGGCGTGCACCGCGACCAGGTAGACGTGCAGGTCGCCCAGCCGGGCGGAGGTGGGCGGGTGCAGGTAGTGGGCGGTGTCGAACACCGCCACCCCGGCCGCCAGCACCCAGGCTGTGGCGGCGAGAGCCCAGGCAGGCCGGCGGGTGGCGACCGTGTCCATGGCTGCGCCCGACCCTACCACCGGGCCCGCCCGCTCCGACCCCCCGCCCTCCAGCGACATTCCCAGGAAAACCACAGGAAGCCCCAACCCTCACTCCAACCCCGGGACGGTTACTGAGGCAGGAGCACCGGGCGGTGCGGCCGCCAGTTCGAGTGGAGGGAAGGCAATGTTCCAGACGGGATACCTGCTGAGCGAGCTGCGCCGGCGCTGGGGCCGCACCATCGTCACCGCTCTCGGCCTCGCCATCGGCGTGGGCCTGGTGATCGGCATCATCGGGGTGTCGGAGGGCCTGAGCGCGGCGCAGAGCAGCGTCCTGTCGCCCCTGTCGTCCATCGGCACCGACATCCTGGTGACCCGGGTGGCCGGGTCCACCGATACCGCCACTGGCGGAACCGGTACGGCGAGCACTCCCACGGGGGGCGCGGGCGGCGGGGGTGGCGGCTTTTTCGCCGGAGGCCCCGGGGGCCGCAACGTCGCCCTCAACTCCGATGCCGCCCAGTCGCTGCTGGCGGAGAACACCAACGTCCTGACCGACCTCTCCAAGCTCGGTCCCGCCGGTACCAACTTCGTCCACGACTTCTTCCTCTCCTCGACGCTGCTGACCTTCCCGGAGGCCGCCCTGACCCAGACTGCGACCGTGCCCGGCGTCGAGTCGGTGTCGCCGGGGCTGACGCAGAACGTCCAGCACGAGACCGGGACCGTGCCCCAGCAGGTGGCCACCGTCACCGAGGCCGCCCAGACCTTCAGCCAGACCCAGACCGTCCGCACGCAGCTCACCCCCGACCAGCGCCAGGCGCTCCAGCAGTGCCTCGCCTCCAAGGGCCTCACGTTCGGCCGGGGTGGTGGCGGGGGCTCGACCGGCACCGCAAGCCCGGCACCCGGGGGCGGGGCTGGGGGTGGGGGCGGCCAGGTCTTCGGCAGCGGCGGGGACTCGGCGTTCGCCGCCTGCCTCCCGCAGGGGCAGGGGACCGCCAACTTCAGCTTCACGAGCCCGGCCCGCACGATCCAGCAGATCGTCAACCCGCCCCAGACCAACATCAACAACTCCAGCTACACCGCAGCCGGCGTCGACCCCCGCGACCCGACCCAGGGCCTGGTCACCAAGAGCCAGCTGGTCGCAGGCTCCTGGCTGCCGGCTGGCACCTCCAACGACGTCCTGTTGAACGTCTCGTACGCCAACCAGCACTCCTACAAGGTGGGCGCAGGCCTGCCGATCAACGGGGTGACCTACACGGTGAGCGGTCTGGTCAACCCGACGCTCACCGGATCGATCGCCGACATCTACTTCCCGCTGTCCACCCTCCAGAACCTCTCGGGCAAGAGCGGCGAGATCACCCAGATCCTGGTGAAGGTCAACAGCGCCTCCTCGGTGCAAGCGGTGGCCTCCCGCATCCAGGCCCTGCTGCCGGGCGCCACCGTCGTGACCACCGCCTCCCTGGCCAGCCAGGTGACCGGCTCGCTGGTGGATGCCAAGAAGCTCACCGACCGCCTGGGCGGGGCATTGGGCGTCATCGTGCTGATCTCGGCCTTCGTCATCGCCATGCTGCTGACGCTGTCCTCGATCGGCAAGCGGGTGCGGGAGATCGGCACGCTGCGGGCCGTGGGCTGGTCCCGGGGCCGGGTGGTGCGCCAGATCCTGGCCGAGACCATCGGGATCGGCCTGGTGGGCGGGGCGATCGGCATCGGGCTGGGCTACGCCGCCAGCCTGGCGGTGAGGGCCTTCTCGCCCACGTTGCAGGCTGCGGCGCCCGGGGTGGCCACCTTCGGGGGCTCCTCGGCCTCGCAGGTATTCGGGCAGTCGACCACGGTGGCGGTCAAGAACGTCGTCGTCCACCTCACCTCGCCGGTGCACCCGGTGACCCTGTTGATCGGGGTGGGGCTGGCGGTCGTCGGCGGCATCATCGCCGGCGGGGTGGGCGCCCTGCGGGCCTCCCGCCTGTCGCCCGCCGAAGCCCTCCGGAACCTGGCCTAACCACCCTTCGTGAGCGAGAGGAACCTGCCATGGAATCCCTGACCGAGACCCTCCCCGAGCCCACCGCGGCCCCGGGCCCCCTGTACCGCCTGGCGGGCGTCGAGCGCGTCTTCCGGGTGGGATCCGCCGAGGTGCGCGCCGTCGACGGGGTGGACCTGGATCTCTACCCCGGCGAGTTGGTCGCCATCGAGGGGCCGAGCGGCTCCGGCAAGAGCACGATGCTGCAGCTCCTGGGGGCGCTGGACCAGCCCACGGGGGGCACGGTGTCCTTCGACGGGCGCAGCCTGGGCGCGCTGGGCGAGGCCGAGTTGACCACCGTCCGGGCCAAGGACATCGGCTTCGTCTTCCAGGGCTTCAACCTCATCCCGACGCTCACCGCGTCGGAGAACGTCGAGCTGGCGATGGTCCCCATGGCCGCCTCGAAGGCCGAGCGGCGGGCGCGGGCGGGCCAGCTCCTGAGCGCGGTCGGCCTGGCGGAACGGGCCCGGCACGTGCCGACGCTGCTGTCCGGCGGTGAGCAGCAGCGGGTGGCGATCGCCCGGGCCATGGCCAACCGGCCCCGGGTCATCCTGGCCGACGAGCCCACCGGCAACCTGGACACCCGCTCCGCCGAGGAGATCGGCAGCATCCTGCGCACCCTGGCGGCCGACCAGGGCGTGACGGTCATCGTGGTCACCCACTCCGCCGCGGTGGCAGGCTGGGCGTCGCGCCGCCTGCGCATGCGGGACGGTAAGCTGACCGAATTGAGCGCCGACGAGGTGGCCGCCGAAGCCGCACTGGTGGACGAGGAGACCGGGGACGTGACCGAGGAACCGGCACCGGCAGCCCCGAGCGCCCCGGCTGCCGGGCGGGCAGTCTCGGGGATCACCGGCGTGCACCTGATGCTCTACTCCCCCGAAGCCGAGGCCCTGCGGGCGCAGGTGCAGGACGCCTTCGGGTGGAGCCACGTCGATGCCGGGAACGGGTGGCCGATCTTCGCCCTGCCCCCGGCCGAGCTGGCCGTGCATCCGGGCGACGTCGCCCGGGGGGAGCTGTGCCTCATGTGCCGGGACCTGCCCACGACACTGGCAGAGATCCGCCAGAAGGGCGTCGAGGTGGTGGGCGAGCCGCACGAGGAGCGCTGGGGGACCGCGGTCTCGCTGCGCCTGCCGGGCGGGGTGGAGGTCCTGCTCTACCAGCCGAGGCACCCGAGCCCGCTGAGCGGGGAGGGGCAGGTTTCTTAGAGCAGCGACCCGGTGCCCGTCAGGGGGATGGTGACGTTCGACCCGGGGTCGGGGCGATAGCTCACCACCAGGCTGGCGTTCGTGACCGCGGGGCTGGCCGGCGTGAACGTGAGGGTGACGGTACACGTCTGGCCGGCGGCCAGCTTCGCCCCGGTGCCGCACGTACTGCCGGTGATGTTGAACGTGGCGGCATTGGCCCCGTTCACTGCCACCCCGTCCAGCGTGGCGGGCGTGGGCCCGGGGTTGGTGATGGTCACGGTGGCGGGCGCCGAGGTGTGGCCCATCGCGGCGGTCCCCAGGTTGAGGCTGGTCGGGGTGGCCGTGAGGTTGGCCAGGCCGCTCGCGGCCGGGCTCGGTGCGGAGCCCTGCGGAACCGGGCCCGTGGTGGTGCCCGGCGTCGCGGTGTCCGGCAGGGACCCGGAGTCGGTGGGCGTCGGGCCGGGGGTGGCGGTGCCGGTCGGTGAGGGCGCGGCGGAAACGCTCGGCGACGTTGCCGACGCCGGGCTGTTCCCCGACCCACCGTGGTGCGCCGTGAGAACAAATGTGCTGAGGGTCGCCAGACCGGTTACCAGCGCGGCGAGGCCAGTCACTATGCCCGGAATGGAGGCCCAGAAGGATTTCTTCTCGGCCATATCTCAGCCGTTCTACCCCGTCCCCCACCCCGGCGAAACCTGCTCCTACACTGAACAGGGTGCAAAGGTCGGACGCGGGGCGCTCCAGGCGCCGGGCGGTCGGGGCGACGGTGGCCGCCCTGGTGGCGCTCGTGGCGTGCGGATCAACGGAGACGACCGCCGGCCCGGGGAGCACCCGGAGCCCGCCTCGGAGCCTCGCCCCCAGCACTGCACCGAGCCCCTCCATTCCCGTCGTCTCGCCGGGCCCGACACCGGCCATCGGGCCCCTGCTGTGCGCCCCGGCAGGCGGTCCTCTCACGACCACCGGCACGCCGGTGCTGCAGTCGGTCAGCGCCCGCGCCCACCCGGGCTATGACGCGCTGATCTTCGCCTTCGCGCCGGTGGGAGCAGGCCGGCCGGCGGCGGTGGCGACCACCTTCACGGTGGCCCCGGCCCGGCCCCCCTTCGTCCGGGACGCCAGCGGGGCGCCGGTGCACGTGACCGGGACGGCGTTCCTGCAGGTCCAGTTCCACGGCGCCTACGGCTACGACCCGCTCGACTCGCCACCGCAGGCGACCTATACCGGGCCCCAGGACCTGCTGGCCGGGCTGGCGGGCATCGCCGAGGTGCGGGAGACCGGGGACTTCGAGGGCTCCCTGACCTGGGTCGTGGGCCTGACGACGAGGCCCTGCTGGTACCCCGTCCCGGGCGAGAACCGGCTGGAATTGGACGTGCCCACCTAACCGCCGGACCCGGGCCCGCCGCCCCATCCGAAGAGCGCGAATCTTCGGGCACGTGGCCGATATACTGCGCGCCACGACGGGTGCGGAGGACCAGGAACGCCCCGCCCGACGTGAGGAGGCCCCGTGGTCCCACCGCCGCCGCGGACCGAGGAGCAGCGCCGCGAGGCGCTCGCCAAGGCGGCAGAATCGCGGCGGCTCCGGGCGGGCATCATGGAGGAGCTCCGCTCGGGTAGGACGACGCTCGCCGGGCTGCTCGCCCGGGTGGACGACGAGACCGTGGGGAAGATGAAGGTGTCCGACGCACTGCAGACCATGCGAGGAGTCGGCAAGATCCGGGCCGGGCGCATCATGGACCGCCTCGGCATCGCCGAGTCCCGTCGCCTGGGAGGGCTAGGCACCCGGCAGATCGAATCGCTCCTGAACGAATTTACCGACTAACAGAATAAAAGAGGAGCTACCACCACAATCGCGCGTGCGCAGCTGTACATCATCTCCGGGCCGTCGGGAGCCGGGAAGGGGACCATCGTCCAGGGGCTACTGGAACGCCGGCCCGACCTGCAGCTCTCGGTGTCCTACACCACGCGCCCCCCGCGCCCGATGGAGCGCGAGGGGGAGCACTACTTCTTCGTCACCACCGATGAGTTCGCCTACATGCGCCAGCGGGGTGAGTTCGTCGAGTGCGCCGATGTGCACGGCAACCACTACGGCACCCACCGCAAGACCATCGAGCACGCCTTGGCGGCGGGCCGGGACGTCCTGCTGGAGATCGACGTGCAGGGCGCGGCGCAGGTGAAGCGCCAGATCCCCGACGCCGTGCTCATCTTCATCGAGCCCCCGTCGCTGGCCGTGCTGGAGGAGCGCCTGCGCAACCGGCGCACCGAGCAGGCGGAGGCGCTCAGCCGCCGCTTGGCCGATGCCTACGACGAGCTGCGCCAGAAACGGTCCTTTGACGGCGTCGTGGTGAACGACGAGGTCGACCGTGCCGTGGACGAGGTGTTACAACTTATGCAAAAGGCAAAGCGATCGAGACTTGACGAGACCTTGACCAAAAAGGAGCCCACCACTTGATCCACCCCAAGATCGAGACCCTGATGAAGAAGGTCGACAGCCGCTACACGCTGGTGATTCTGGCTGCCAAGCGGGCGCGCCAGATCAACTCCTACTACTCGCAGCTGGGCGAGGGGATCCGCGACTTCGTCCCGCCCCAGGTCTCCCGGCTGGGCGAGCACGCCAAGTCCCTGTCGATCGCCCTCGAGGAGGTCGCCGACGGCAAGTTCGGCTACGAGCGGCCGGTCGAGGTCGAGGCCCGGGTCAAGTAGGCCGGGTCGCAAACCCGCAACGGTCCTGGAGGCGGCATGAGCTTCGCCCGGCGGCGCATCGTCGTCGGCGTCTCCGCCGGGATCGCCGCCTATAAGGTCGTCGAGGTCGCCCGGCGCCTCACGCAGGCCGGGGCCGAGGTCCAGGTGGTGATGACCCCGGCGGCCACCCACTTCGTGGGGGCGCTCACCTTTGCATCGCTGACCGGGCGTCCGGTGCCGACCGACCTGTTCGCCGGGCCACCGGGGCCGGCTGAGGGCCCCATTGTCCACACCGCCCTGGCCCGCTGGGCCGAGGCCGTCCTGCTGGCCCCCGCCACCGCCGACCTCCTGGCCAAGATGGCGGGAGGGCATGCCGACGACCTCCTGACCGCCTTCCTGCTCGCCACCCGGGCGCCGGTGGTGGCCGCTCCGGCGATGCACACCGAGATGTGGGAGCACCCGGCCACCCAGGCCAACGCCGCGCTCCTCCGGGAGCGGGGCATCCGCCTCGTCGGCCCCGCCGAGGGGGCGCTGGCCGGGCCCGACGCCGGGCCCGGGCGGCTGGCGGAGCCCGAGACCCTTCTCGCCGCCCTCGCCGACGTGCTCGACGGAGCCGCCGCCGAGGCGAGTGCGCTCGGGGGCCGCAGGGTGCTCGTCACCGCGGGCGGGACCCAGGAGCCCCTGGACGCGGTGCGCTACCTCGGCAACCGGTCCTCGGGGCGGATGGGCTACGCCGTGGCGGCGGCTGCGCTCCGCCGGGGGGCGCAGGTCACGCTGGTCTCCGCCCCCACCCGCCTGGAGGCGCCCGCCGGTGCCGAGCTCGTGGCGGTGCGCACCGCCGCCGAGATGCGGCACGCCGTGCTCGGGGCGGCGGAATGCGCCGAGGTCGTGGTCATGGCGGCTGCGGTCGCCGATTGGCGGCCGGTGGGCCCGAGCGACGCCAAGCACAAGAAGGCCGAGGGCCCGCCCGCAGTGGTGCTGGAGGCCACCGAGGACATCCTCGCCGCCCTGGGCAGCCGGCGCCGGCCCGGTCAGGTCCTGGTGGGTTTCGCCGCCGAGACCGCCGATCCCGAGGCGGGGGCACGGGACAAGCTCGCCGCCAAAGGGGTCGACATCGTCGTGGGCAACCTGGTGGGGGTGGCCGACTCCGGCTTCGAGGTGGATTCCACCCGGGCGGTCATCGTCGGCCGGGACGGGGCGGTACAGCGCCCGCCGCTGCTGAGCAAGGACGCCCTGGCCGGGGTGATCCTCGACCGCGTGGAGGGGCTGCTCGCCCCACCGTGATAAGAATGGCGGCGTTGCCCCGACAGCTGCGCTTTTACGACGCACGGACTTGATGGAGGTCCCCATGCCAAGGCGTTCCCTGTTCACCTCGGAGTCGGTCACCGAAGGCCACCCGGACAAGCTGGCGGACCGCATCTCCGATGCCGTCCTGGACGACATCATGGCCACCGACCCGATGGGCCGGGTGGCGTGCGAGACCCTGGTCACCACCGGCGTCGTGCTGGTGGCGGGCGAGATCTCGACCAACACCTACGTCGATGTGCCCAGCATCGTGCGCCGGGAGGTCAACTCCGTGGGCTACACCCGGGCGAAGTTCGGCTTCGACGGCGACACCTGCGGCGTGCTCACCGCCATCCAGGAGCAGTCGCCCGACATCGCCCTCGGGGTGGACACCGCCTACGAGGCGCGCGAGCCCGTCGGTGACGGCGACGCCTTCGACAGGGAAGGCGCCGGGGACCAGGGCATGATGTTCGGCTACGCCTGCCGCGAGCGGCCCGACATCGACACCGAGCTGATGCCCATCCCGATCTGGCTGGCGCACCGCATGGCAGAGCGCCTCGCCGAGGTGCGCAAGAGCGGCCAGATCCCCTACCTGCGCCCGGACGGCAAGACCCAGGTCAGCATCGTCTACGAGGACGGCCGGCCGGTGGCGATCGATACCATCCTCATCTCGGCGCAGCACCAGTCCGAGGTGGACATCGAGACCCTGCTGAAGCCGGACCTGTACGACCATGTTGTGCGGACGACCGTGCCCGAGGCCCTGTGGTCCGACGGCATCCGCTTCCTGGTGAACCCGACCGGCCGCTTCGAGATCGGCGGCCCGCAGGCCGACACCGGGCTCACGGGGCGCAAGATCATCGTCGACACCTACGGCGGCATGTGCGCCCACGGGGGCGGCGCCTTCTCGGGCAAGGACCCGACGAAGGTGGACCGCTCGGCGGCCTACATGGCGCGCTACGCGGCGAAGAACCTGGTCGCCTCGGGCGTGGTCGACCGCTGCGAGGTGCGCATCGCCTATGCCATCGGTGTGGCCCACCCGGTCTCGGTGTCGGTGGACGACCGGGGCACGGCGAAGGTGGACCCGCAGAAGCTGGAGATCTTCGTGAAGGACTTCTTCGACTTCCGCCCGGCGGCGATCATCCAGAACCTGGACCTGCGCCGGCCGATCTACAAGGCCACGAGTTCCTACGGGCACTTCGGGCGACCGGACAAGGACACCTTCACCTGGGAGCGGATGGACCGGGCGGAGGAGATCGCCGCCGCAGCCCGGGACCTCTAAGCCACCGCGATTGCCGCATGGGAGGCGGGCGGTGAGCTCGTCGCGGTGGTGGTCGACGTCCCGACCTGGAGCCTCGACCGCCCGCTGACCTACCGGGTCCCTCCCGCCCTGGTGGGGGCCGCGGTGCTGGGGGCGGTGGTCCGGGTGCCGCTGCACGGCCGCCGGGTGCGGGGGTGGGTGGTCGGCCCGGCCGATCCCGCGGCCACGCCAGCTCCCGGCGATCTGCAGGATGTCGCCGGGGTCTCGGGCTCAGGCCTGGTTTTCGATGCCGCCCTCCTGTCCGCCGCCCGGGCGCTGGCCCGGCGCTCGGTCCACCCGCTGTCGACGTTCCTGCGCCTGCTGACCCCGCCGCAGATGGGGCGGCGGATGACCAGGGCGGCGCCGGACGGCCCGTTGGGAGGACCCCTGGCGGTCACCCGGCGCCCGCTGGCATCCCAGCGGAAGGTCCTGCGCCGGCTGGGCCCGACCGAGGATCCCGTGGCGGTGTACGAGCCCGCGATCCGCAGCGTGGTGGAGAGCGGCAGGGGGGTCCTCGTGGTGCTGCCGGTGGTCCGCACGGGCGCCCGGGTGGTCGAGGGGCTCACCGAGGCGCTCGGGGATCAGGCCGCAGTGGTGCACAGCGACCAGAGCGACGCGGCGCGCTCGCGGGCCCTGTGGGCTGCCGCGCGGGGGCGGTGCCCGGTGATCCTGGGCGGCCGGGGGTCGGTGTTCGCCCCGGCGTTCGACCTCGGCCTGATCATCGTCCATGCGGAGGACGACTGGACGCTCAAGGCCGAGAGCGCCCCGTACTTCGACGCCCGTGACGTGGCAGAGCTCCGGGCGGGCGCCAGTGGGGCGGAGCTGTGGTTGGCGTCGGTCACCCCTTCCGTGCGCTCCTGGCACCGGGCCTCGCGCGGCCGGTGGGAACGCGTGCAACCGGCGGTCGATCGGTGGCCCGCGGTGGTGTGCGCCCCTCCCCTCGGGCGGGTGATGTCGGAACCGGCGGTTGCCGCCATCCTTGCCGCCCGGGCGGCGGGCACGCGGGTGCTGATCCATGTCCCCCGGGTGCAGGGGACTGCGGCCGGCCCGGGGCCCGCCGAAGTGGCGAAGTACGTCGCGCGCGTGGCGCCCAACGCCCGGATCGGGATCGCGCAGGCCGACGGTTCCCCGCCGGAGGCGCTCGACGCCGACATCGTCGTCGCGACGCCCGGGGGCCTGCGCGAGGTGCAGCAGCCGGTGGGGGCCGTGGTGGTGCTCGGTGTCGACGCCCGGCTGCGCTGGCCGTCGGGGAGCACCGTCGAGGAGGCCTTCGGCGTGCTCTGGAGGCTCGGTGCCGTCGCGGCGCAGTCGGACCTGCCCGGGCGGATGGTTCTGGAGACCGAGCAGCCGCACCATCATGCCGTCCGGGCGGTGATCGACGGCGACTATGATCTCTTCCTCCGGCAGGAACGAGCAGCCCGCCGGGCGACCGCATCACCGCCGTTCGTCACCTTGGCGCGCGTGCGCGGGGCAGCCCTCGGCGACGCCACGGTGAGCCAGCTGGGCGCACTGCCGGGCACCGAGGTGTTCGGCCCGATGGGGGGCCGGCAGGGCCCGGAGGTACTGTTGAAGATCGAGGACCCCGAGGCGGTGCTCGACGAGCTGCGGGGGGTCGTGGCGGCGTCGAGCAAGGGCCGGGGGGCGGAGCGGCTGGTGGTCGAGATGGAACCACGGGACTGGTGAACGGGCACAAGTAAATGGCGATCCTTCCGATCAGAACCTTTGGTGACCCGGTGCTGCGCCAGCGCGCCGGGGAGGTGCGCGAGGTGGACGCTGCGGTCCGCAAGCTCATGCACGATCTGTCCGACACCGTCATCGCGGCCCCCGGTGTCGGCTTGGCCGCGCCGCAACTCGGCGTGCCCCGGCGGGTCATCGTGTGGACCTACGAGGGGAGCAAGGGCGCCCTCGCCAACCCCCGCGTGGTCGAGCAGCACGGCAAGGATGTGGCTGACGAAGCCTGCCTGTCCCTGCCCGGCCTGAGCTACCCGGTGTCCCGGGCGCTCAAGATCGTGGTGGAGGGGCTCAACGACCGGGGTGACCTGGTCTCCATCGCCCTGCAGGACTGGACGGCCCGCATCCTCCAGCACGAGATCGACCACCTCGACGGTGTCCTGTTCATCGACCACCTGGATCCCGATCTGCGCCGGGAAGCCCGGCGGAAGCTGCGGGAGCAGGCCCTGCGGGGCGTGCCGCTGGAGCCGGTCGCCGTCCTCTGAGGCCCGCCTCGATGGGCCTGACCACGCTATTCCTGGGCACGCCGGAGGTCGCCGTGCCCTCCCTGCAGGCCCTGCTCGCCTCGGCGCACGGGGTGGCCGCCGCCGTCACCGCCCCCGACCGCCCCAAGGGCCGGGGCATGGCCGTGCAGGCGCCGCCCGTGAAGGAGGCGGCACTGGCCGCCGGGCTCGAGGTGCTGCAGCCTGCCTCGCTGCGGCCGCCGGAGGTGCAGGAAGCCCTGGCCGCCTACGGGGCGGACCTGTTTGTGGTGTGCGCCTACGGCCTCATCCTGCCGGCGGTGGTGCTCGGCATCCCCCGGCGGGGATGCGTGAACGTGCACTTCTCGCTCCTGCCCGCCTACCGGGGGGCGGCCCCGGTGGCCCGCGCCATCCTCGACGGGGCGAGCGAGACCGGGGTCACCATCATGCAGGTGGAACCCGCACTGGACTCGGGCCCGGTTCTCGCCGCGGCGGTGGAACCCATCGGTGCGGACGACGACACCGGGAGGGTCGAAACCCGCCTGGCGGTGACCGGGGCGGCCCTCCTGGTGGAGGTGCTCGACCGGCTGGCGGCGGGGTCCGTCGAGGCCCAACCCCAGGACGCCACCCGCGCCACCTACGCCGCCAAGCTGAGCCCGGAGGAGGCGAGGCTGGACTGGAGCGCCGGCGCCGACCGCATCGCCCGCCAGGTGCGGGCCTTCAGCCCCCGGCCGGGGGCGTGGACGACCCGGGACGGGCGCCGGTTGAAGATCTGGCGGGCCACCGCAATTGCCGACGGCCGCGTTGGAGGGGCGATTGGCGGGGCGATGATGGGTCCCGGGCAGCTGTTTGAGGGCCCGGAGGGCGCCCTGATGGCGGTGGCCGGCTCCGGTGCGCTGGTGCTGGACGAGGTCCAGCCCGAAGGCGGCCGCCGGATGCCGGGGGCAGCCTTCCGCCGGGGCCTGCGCACGCTGGGCCGCCTGGAGTAGTGACCCGGTGGCTGGTCACGGCCCGCCGCCGGATGCGCGTGGAGCCCGGTGCGCGAACATTGCCCCGTGGGCACCCCCTCCGACCGCTACATGCATCGTGCGCTGCTCCTCGCCAAGCGGGGGGCGGGGCAGACGAGCCCGAACCCGGCGGTCGGGGCGGTCGTGGTGGTGGGCGACGAGATCGTCGGGTCGGGCTGGCACCGCCGGGCGGGCACCGATCACGCCGAGGTCCTCGCCCTCCGGGAGGCGGGGGCGGCGGCGGCGGGGGCGACCCTCTACGTGACCCTGGAGCCCTGCTCGCACCATGGGCGGACGCCGCCGTGCGTCGATGCCGTCCTCGGGGCGGGCATCCGCCGGGTGGTGGCCGCCATGGAAGACCCCGACCCCCGGGTGGCCGGCACCGGCATCCGTGCCCTGCGGGACGCCGGGGTTGCGGTGGAGGTCGGCTGCGGCGGGACCGAGGCGGCAGCGCTCAACGAGGCCTACGGCCTGCACCGCCGCGAGGGCCGGCCGTTTGTCACCTACAAGGCCGCGCTATCGGTCGACGGGCGCACCTCCGCCGCCGATGGGACGTCCCAGTGGATCACGGGGCCCGAGGCCCGCCGGGACGTCCAGCGGGTACGGGCGCGCAGCGATGCGATCTGCGTCGGGGTCGGCACCGTGCTGGCCGACGACCCCTCGCTCACCGTCCGGGACGCGCGCCCGGCGCGCACCGCGCGGCCCCCGTTGCGGGTGGTGGTCGACTCCCGGGGGCGCACCCCGCTTAGCGCTCAGGTGCTTGACGCCTCGGCGCCGACGCTCATTGCCGTCACCCAGGCGGCGCCTGCCCCGGCGGTCGCCGCCCTGCAGGCGGTGGGGGCGGAGGTGGTCTGCCTGGCCGACCAGGCCCACGGGGACCGGGTGCCGCTCCCGGCGCTGCTGGCCTACCTCGGACGCCGGGAGATCGTCAGCCTCCTCCTCGAGGGCGGCGCCACCCTGGCCGGGTCGTTCGTGGCCGGGGGCCTGGTGGACCGCTACCTGTTCTACCTGGCGCCGGTCCTCCTCGGCGCAGGATGCCCGGACCAGGGTTCGGCCGGGCACGGGGCCGGCGGGCCCGTCGCCGCCGGGCGAGGGGTCCTCGAGGGCTGGACCGCCGGGACGATCGGCGCCGCGCCTCGCCTAAAGGTGCGCCAGGTGCGTAGAGTCGGCCCCGACCTGCGGGTCGAGCTGCGCTGATCCGCCCCTGCGCGCAAGGACACGAGCACCGATGTTCACTGGAATTGTCGAGGAGGTCGGCCGAGTCCTCGCCGCGCGCACGGACCGCCTGGACATCGGCTGCACGCTGGACGAGCTGTACCTGGGCGACTCGGTGGCGGTCAACGGCGTGTGCCTGACCGTCGCCGCGGCCACGGACCAGGGCTTCGCCGCCGCCCTGTCCGAGGAGACCCTCGCCCGCACGACGCTGGGGGTGCTCACCGCCGGCTCCCCGGTCAACCTGGAGCGCCCGGTGCACGCCGGCGGCCGGTTGGGGGGCCACGTGGTGCAGGGGCACGTGGACGGGGTGGCGGTGGTGCGCCGGGTCGAGCCCCAGCCCGGGTCTGTGGAGGTGTGGGTGGAGGCCCCCGAGGAGCTGCGCCGGTACCTGGTGGAGAAGGGATCGGTCGCCCTCGACGGGGTGAGCCTCACGGTCGCCCGGCGCTCGGGGGCGGAGTTCTGCGTCGCGCTGATCCCGCATACGCTGGCGGCCACCACCTTCGGGGCGACCAAGCCGGGCGACCGGGTCAACCTCGAGGTGGACATCCTGGCAAAGTATGTGGAGTCCCTGTTGCAAGCCACCAGGCATACCGGAGAAGGAGACAACCCATGAGCTTCGCCACGGTCGAGGAGGGCCTCGCCGAACTGGCCGCCGGCCGGATGGTGATCGTCGTCGACGACGAGGAGCGGGAGAACGAGGGCGACTTCATCATCGCCGCCGAGAAGGTCACCCCCGAGGCGGTGAACTTCATCGCCCGGGAGGCCGGCATCCAGCTGTGCGTCGGCCTCACGAAGGCCCGCTTCGAGGAGCTGTCCATCCAGATGATGGTGGCGGACAACAACGCCCCCAACCAGACCGCATTCGGGGTCTCGGTGGACAGCAAGGCCGGCGGGAGCGGCTCCAGCGCCTTCGACCGGGCCGCCACCATCCGGGCGCTCGCCGACCCGGGCACGAAAGCCTCCGACCTGGTGCGCCCCGGCCACGTGTTCCCGCTGCGGGCGGTGGACGGCGGCGTGCTGCGCCGGGCGGGACACACCGAGGCGTCGGTGGACCTGGCCCGCCTCGCCGGCCTGCAGCCTGCCGGGGTCATGGCCGAGATCGTGCACCCGGACGGCACCATGGCGCGGCTGCCCTACCTCCAGGAGCTCGCCCTGCGCCACGGCATGAAGCTGGTCACCATCAAGGACCTCATCGCCTACCGCCACCAGCGCGAGAAGCTGGTGGAGCAGGTGGCCGAGGCCTTGTTGCCCACCGAGTTCGGCGAGTTCACCTGCCACGTCTACCGCAGCCTGGCCGACGGCCAGGAGTACGTCGCCTTCGTGAAGGGCGAGGTGGCCGGCAAGCCTGACGTGCTGGTCAGGGTGCACTCGCAGTGCCTGACCGGCGACGTGTTCCGCTCGGCCCGGTGCGACTGCGGCCAGCAGTTCGAGCAGGCGATGCAGCGCATCGAGGAGGCCGGCCAGGGCGTGCTGCTCTACATCATGGGCCACGAGGGCCGGGGGATCGGCCTGCAGCACAAGATCCGCGCCTACCGCCTGCAGGAGCAGGGCCGCGACACCGTCGAGGCCAACCGGGAGCTGGGCTTCAAGGCCGACCTGCGGGACTACGGCATCGGGGCGCAGGTGCTGGCGGACCTCGGCGTCACCTCGATGCGGCTGATGACCAACAACCCCGCCAAGTACACCGGCCTGGAGGGCTACGGCCTGTCGATCAGCGAGCGGGTCGCCCTGCAGACCCAGCCGACCGCGGAGAACATCGCCTACCTGCGCACCAAGCGGGACCGCCTCGGGCACCTGCTGGAGGGCCTGGAGTGAGGGTGCTGCGCGGGACCCACGACGGGGCGGGGCTGCGGGTGGGGGTGGTGGTGAGCCGGTTCAACGAAGCAGTGACCGAAGCGCTGAAGTCCGGGGCGCTGGCGGCCCTGGCCGAGGCCGGGGTGGCCGACGACGACGTGACCGTGGTCTCGGTGCCCGGGGCCTTCGAGCTCCCGGGGGTCGCCCGGGCGCTGGCCTCCTCCGGCCGGGTGGACGGCATCGTGTGCCTCGGGGCGGTGGTGCGGGGTGACACGGAGCACTTCACCTTCGTCGCCGCCGCTGCCCAGGAGGGGATCCTGCGGGCGCAGCTGGACACCGGGGTGCCGGTGACCTTTGGCGTGCTGACCACCGAGACCATGGCCCAGGCCACCGAGCGGGCGGGGGGCCAGGGCGGGAACAAGGGCTACGAGGCGGCACTCGACGCCGTGGAGATGGCGACACTGCACCGCAAGCTCACTCCTGCCGATACCTAACGGGTGAGAACTGAAAACAGCCTGGGCACAGCCGGAGCAGCAAGTAGGAGGATGGGCGTGAGCGACGCGCTGCGGGACGTCATGCTCGGCTGGCTGCTGAACTGGTGCAACTGCCCCGACAAGGGCCTGCACGGGGCGGAGCGTGCCCGGGTCGAGGAGGCCCGCCGGGCGGCCGGGGAAGGCGCCAGCGCCCTCTTCGGGGCCACCCGGCAGGACCTGGAGCGGGCGCTGGACGACGCCCTGGCCGAGTTCCCCGACCTCTGCCCCGACGTCCCCGAGGAGCGCCGCCTGCGCATGGCTGCCCGGCTGGCCCGGGTGCTGGAGGGCGACCGGCTGCGCCATCTGCTGGGCGGGCCGGTGTACACCGCGCCGCCGGCCCGCTCGCGGCGGACCCTGTGGACCGAGGACGTCGAGGCCGTCCCCGAGCAGGCCGATCTCGAGGAAGAAGATCTGGAGGAGGACGGGGAACTCGAGGCCGAGGCGATGCCGGCCGAGGACCTCGACGAGGTGGCCGCCGACGTGGGCTTCGATGCCCCGTCTGCGGAGCCGGCGGGCGATATCCGGCCCGCAGAGCCCGAGCAGCCCATCGAGCAGACGGAGCCGAGCGTGGCGCCGGCCGGCAATCTGCCGCCCCCGGGGCCGCCCCGGCACCTCGCCACCGACGACACGTCGTGGGGTCCACTGTGGGGCCCCGACCCCGAAGCGAGCCCCCAGGAGGAGTACAGCCCCGGCCCCCGGCCGGATGCGGCGCCCGATATCGGGTAGCATCGCCGGTCATGCTCAAGCTGGTCATCCCCAAGGGAAGTCTCGAGGCCCAGACCCTGGCCCTGTTCGAGGCCGCCGACATCCGCCTCGTGCGGGGCAGCGACCGCGACTATCACGGATCGGTGGACGACCCCCGCATCGACTCCTTCTCGCTCCTGCGCCCCCAGGAGATCCCGCGCTATGTCGAAGATGGCTTCTTCGACCTTGGCCTCACGGGGCTGGACTGGGTGCTGGAGACCGGGGCCAAGGTGGATACCGTCGCCGAACTGCCCTACTCCAAGGCCTATGTGGGGGGCCGGGTGCGCATCGTCGTGGCGGTCTCGGGCGCCTCCGGGATTGAGGAGCCGCACCAGATCAAGCCGGACTCCCGGATCTCGACCGAGTACATGGAGATCACCCGGAAGTATTTCGAGCGCCTGGGCATCCCAGTGAAGATCTTCCTGTCCTACGGCGCCACCGAGGCCAAGGTGCCCACCATCGTCGACGCGGTGGTAGAGGTCACCGACACCGGGAGCACGCTGCGCCGCCACGGCCTCCGCATCATCGACACGATCCTGGTGTCGCCCACCCTGCTCATCGCCAACCCGGCGGCGTACGCCGACCCCGCCAAGCGCCAGGCGATCGAGGAGCTCAAGATCCTGGTGCTGGGGGCGATCAACGCCCGGGGCAAGGTGCTCATGAAGCTCAACGTCCCTGAGGATCACCTGGACGCCGTCCTGGGGCACCTGCCCTCGATGCGGGCCCCCACGGTGGCCAAGCTGGCCGATCAGAGCTTCTACGCCGTTGAGACCGTGGTAGAAAAGAAGGCGGTCAACGTGCTGATCCCGCAGCTCAAGGCACTTGGTGCCACCGACATCCTCGAGCTGCCCATCAGCAAGATCGTCGAGTAGATTGTGTGCGGGCTGGACAGGTGCTACCTTCATGCCTGGGTCAAGCGCGCGCAACTGGGGAGGTCTATGGCGGAACCGATGTCCCGAACTGAAGATATTTCTCTTGGCGCTCCGCCGGCGGCGACGCTGCTTGGGGGGAGTGGTCGTCGATCGTAGCTGAGTACCGGATCAACGACCGCATCCGGTCGCCCCAAGTGCGTGTGGTTGGACACGACGGTCAACAGGTCGGGATCATGACCACCGTTACCGCTTTGGCGCGGGCACGTGAGTTGGACCTTGACCTGGTCGAGGTGGCGCCGCAGGCCGATCCTCCGGTGTGCCGGATCATGGATTTCGGCAAATGGAAGTACGAGCAGGATGTCCGGGCCAAGGAGTCGCGCAAGAAGCAGTCGCAGGTCATCGTCAAGGAGATGAAGTTCCGGCCCAAGATCTCCGACCACGACTTCGGCATCAAGAAGGGCCACGTCGAGCGGTTCCTGGAAGAGGGAGACAAGGTCAAGGTCACGATCATGTTCCGGGGACGGGAGATGGCCCACACCGAGTTGGGGACCAAGTTGCTGGATCGCCTCGCCAAGGAACTCTCGGAGATGGCCACGGTGGAAGCGGCCCCCAAGCAGGACGGCCGGAACATGACGATGGTCCTGGCGCCGGTGAAGCGCCCGAAGGTGGGCAAGGACGGCAAGGCCCACCCGCATGAGGCGGCGGACGGCCACCAGCTGGCGGCCCCGCCGGCCCCCTTGGGCCACGAACCCGGGGCCGGGGCGACGGACGGCGCCACCGACGAAGCGAGCGAAGGTGCCGGACAGGCAGTGGGCGAGGAAGAGACGGGATAGCGATGCCAAAGATGAAGACCCACCGGGGAGCGGCCAAGCGCCTCCGGCGCACGGGCACCGGCAAGCTCGTCCGGGCGCAGTCCGGCGTGCGGCACCTCTTGGAGCACAAGCCGGGCCACCTGAAGCGGCGCCTGCAGCGCAATGCCGAGGTGGCCAAGGCCGACCGGGGCCGGGCGCGTAAGCTTCTCGGCGACTAGAGAGACAGCGGCGCCGAAGGCAGAGCGCCTGAAGACAGCGGCGCCGAAGGCAGAGCGCCTGAAGACAGCGGCGCCGAAGGCAGAGCGCCTGAAGAGAAGGACGAGGAGCGAGTCGTCATGGCACGAGTCAAGCGTGGGGTCCACAAGCGCAAGCACCGGCGCAAGGTGCTGGAGGCTGCCTCCGGCTACCGCGGCGTGCGCAGCCGCCACTTCCGGGCGGCCAAGGAGCAGATGCTCCACTCGCTCACCTACGCATACCGGGACCGCAAGGACCGCAAGGGTCAGTTCCGCCGCCTCTGGATCGCCCGGATCAACGCCGGCGCCCGGGCGCACGGCATGTCCTACAGCCGCTTCATGGAGGGCCTGGGCCGGGCCGGCGTCGAGCTGGACCGCAAGGTGCTGGCCGACCTGGCGATGAACGAGCCCGAGGCCTTCGCCGACTTGGTGGAGGTCGCCCGGTCGCACGCCACCGGCGCCCCCGCTCCTGCTCCTGGCGAGCCCGCGGCCGCCGCGGTGCGCGCGGAGTAGGCGTTTCGCACCTCGCTGGCTGAGCGGCTGCTCCCCCTGCCCGGGGCCGTGATCTCCAGCGTCCACAATCCCCTCGTCCTGCGGGCGCGCAGGCTCCACAAGCGGTCGGGGCGCGCCCGGACGGCGGAGTTCCTCGTCGAGGGAGCCCACGGGATCGGGGAGGCGCTCGCCGCCGGGACCCCCCTCGCGGCGCTGTTCGTCCTGGCTGCTGGCGAGGGGGAGGGAGAGGGCGCGGAGGCGGGAGCGGGCCTCGGGGAAGCGGCTGCGGCCGCCGGGGTGCCCGTCCACAAGGTGTCCGCCGCCGTGATGGCGGCGCTCTCCGCCACCGAGCAGCCGCCCGGTGCAGTGGCGATCGCCCCATTCGTCGACGTTCCCGCCCCCACACTGCTGGAGGATGGCGGGGACCTGTTCGTGGTGCTCGACCAGGTCCGCGACCCGGGCAACCTCGGCACGGTGCTGCGGGCGGCGTGGGCGGCCGGCGCCGCCGGTGTGTTCCTGTCCGGCGCGACCGTCGATCTCTACAACGCCAAGGTGGTGCGGGCCTCGGCCGGAGCCCTGTTCCGGGTACCCGTCGCCCGGGAGGTTGCGATACCCTGGATTTTGGCCGAGTTGGGTGCCCGGAAAATCCGGCGGATCGCTGCCGATCCGGCGGGGCAGGTCCCCTACGAGGCCGTGCCGATGGTCGGCCCCTGTGCTCTGGTGTTCGGCAACGAGGCATGGGGCCTTCCGCCGGAGGTGCTGGCGGCGGTGGATGATCGGGCGTCGATCCCGATGCGGGCGGCGGCGGAGTCCCTGAATGTCGGCGTCTCGGCGGCAGTGTTCCTGTTCGAGGCCGGGCGGCAGAGGAGAGAGCAGTGAGCTCGCTGGAGGACGTCGTCGCCGGTCTGCGCGACGCGATCATCGTGCTGGACGCCCAGCGCCGGGTTGTGTCCTGGCTGGGCTCTGCCGAACGCCTGCTGGGATGGAGTGCGGCCGAGGCGGAGGGCCAGCTCATCGACGAGCTCCTCCTGCCCAAGGACGCCAACGGCAACCCGGCCTGCTTCGGCCCGTGCGAGCCCCGCTGCGTCCTGCCGATCTCCCGGGGGACCCCGGAGCAGGAGCTCCTGGTCGAGACCCGCTCCCACCGGGAGCTGTGGCTCGGCGTGTGCTGCAGCTTCGAGCGCGGCCCGGACAACCACGTCACCCAGATCGTGGCGAGCGCCCGGGATGTCACCCGCCGCAAGCGCATCGACCTGGCGAAGTCCGAGGTGATCTCAGCGGTGTCCCACGAGCTGCGCTCGCCGCTGACGTCGGTGAAGGGGTTCACCTCCACGCTGCTGCACCGCTGGGACCGCTTCGACGACGACACGAAGAAGCACCTCCTGGTCACCATCGAGAGCGACGCCGACCGGGTGACCCGTCTGATCGGCGAGCTGCTGGATGTCAGCCGCATCGAGGCCGGGCGCCTGCAGCTGCAGCGCTACCCCATCGACGTGACCGAGGTGGCCGAGAAGGTGGTCGGGCGCCTCACCCCCACCGCCGAGCACCACTCCCTGTCGTGCTCGTTCCCGTCGCCCTTCCCGCAGGTCTACGCCGACCCGGACAAGATCGAGCAGGTGCTGACGAACCTGGTGGAGAACGCCCTCAAGCACACCGACGCCGGCCATGTCGCCGTGGGGGGCGCCCTTGATGGCACCCGGGTGCGGGTGACGGTCGCCGACCAGGGTGAGGGCATCCCCAAGGAGCACCGCCTGGCGGTCTTCGGGAAGTTCTTCCGGCGGGCGGGGCGGGCGGGTGCGCCGTCGGGGACGGGGCTGGGGCTCTACATCTCCAAGGGCCTGGTGGAGGCCCATGGGGGCCGGATCTGGGTGGAGGCCCCCGAAGCGGGCGGATCGGTGTTCGCCTTCACGCTGCCGGTGGCCGAGCCCGAGGCGGCAGGCGAGTAGCGGGTCCGCTCAGGCCGGGAGGACGATGATCGTCCCCGTCATGCCCAGGGCCTTGTGGTACTTGCAGGAGTACGTGTACGTTCCGGGCTTCGTGAAGACGGGAGTGGTGAAGACCTGCCCCGGGGCCAGATTGGCGCTGTCCCAGCTCCCGGCGGCGTCGGCGGTGGCGGTGTGTGCGGTCTGGCCGCTGTTGACGAAGGACACGCTCTGGCCCGGGTTCACCTCGATGGTCTTGGGGCTGAAGGCGTAGTTGGAGGTTCCCTGGGTGTCGGTGGCGTTCACCGTCGGCCCGGTAGGCTTGACCACCGGTGACGGGGGCGGTGGCGAGGAGGAGTTCGTGGCCTTCGGGCTGCCCGAGCCACAGGCCCCCAGCCCGAGGGCGCAGGCGAGGAGCACCACCACCGCCATGCATGTCGTCCCGGTTCGCGTCCGCACGGCGTGATCGTAGCGGGAACCGGGCGTTGCGGGTGGGGCTGCTAGGGTTGGAGGCCTTATGAGCACCGCCGAGGCTGTTGCGCGTCTGGAGGAGATCCAGGCCGAGGGGCTGGCGGCCGTCGTCGGGGCCTCCGACGCCGCCGCCCTGCGGGATGCGGAGATCCGCTTCCTGGGCCGCAAGGGGCCGCTCGCCGCCGTGGTGGGGACGCTCGGCTCCCTGGGTCCCGATGAGCGCAGGACCGTGGGGCAGGTGGCCAACGAGGTCCGCACCGCGCTCACCGGCGCCATCGCGGAGCGCCGCAGCGTGCTGGACGCCGAGGACGCCGCCCGCCGCCGCGAGGCCGAGCGGCTCGACGTCACGCTCCCCGGGCGCATCCCGCCCCTGGGCCGCCGGCATCCCATCACCCAGGTGATCGACGAGATCGTGGACGTCTTCGTAGGGCTGGGGTTCCAGGTGGCCAACGGGCCCGAGGTGGAGAGCGACTTCTACGCCTTCGAGGCCCTGAACATGCCCCAGGACCACCCCGCCCGCTCGGCGTGGGACACCCTCTACCTGGAGCCGAACGATTTCGGCGTGCCGCTGCTGCGGCCGCACACCTCGCCGGTGTGGGTGCGCGTGATGGAATCCACACCGCCCCCGGCCTACTTCACCATGCCGGGGCGGGCCTTCCGGCGGGACGTGGCCGACCCCACCCACCTGGCCGGGTTCCACCAGATCGACGGGCTGGCGGTGGACAAGGGCATCACCTTCGCCGACCTGAAGGGCAGCGTCGAGGTCTTCGCCAAGGCGCTCTTCGGGGCCAAGCAGCGGGTGCGCATGATCCCGCACTACTTCCCGTTCACCGAGCCCTCGGCCGAGGTCCATGTCTCGTGCTTCAACTGCGACGGCAGCGGGTGCCGGGTGTGCGGCAACGAGGGCTGGATCGAGATCATGGGGGCCGGCATGGTCCACCCCAACGTCTTCAAGGCGGTGGGCTATGACCCCGACGTCACCGGGTTCGCCTTCGGGATGGGCATCGAGCGCATCGCCATGCTCCGCTGGTCAATCGGGGACATCCGCTGGCTCTACGAGGACGACCTGCGCTTCCTGGAGGCGTTCTAGTGCGCGTGCCGCTGTCGTGGCTGGGCGACTACGTCGACATCGACCGGGACGCCATCTCGCTGGCGGACGCCCTGACGTCGGCCGGGCTCAAGGTGGAGGCCATCCTGCGCCCGGACGCCGAGATCGAAGACGTGGTGGTGGCGGAGGTGATGACGATCCTGCCCCATCCCAACGCCGACAAGCTGAGCCTGGTCGAGGTCTCGGCCGGGGCGGCGACCTACCACGTGGTGTGCGGGGCGCACAACTTCGCGGTGGCCGACAAGGTGCCGCTCGCCCTGGTAGGGGCAAAGCTGCCCGGCGGCGTGGCCATCCGGGCGAGCACCATCCGGGGTGAGATCTCCGAGGGGATGCTGTGCTCGGGGCCGGAGCTCGGGCTGGGCGACGACAGCGACGGTCTCCTGATCCTGCCCCGGGAGACCGAGGTGGGCGTCGAGGTCACCAAGGTGCTGGGCCTGGACGAGATCATCCTCGAGATCGAGGTCACCACCAACCGCCCCGACGCCATGAGCCTGCTGGGCATCGCCCGGGAACTGGCGGCGATCACCGGGGGCGAGCTGCGCCTGCCGTCGATGCGCATGGCGCGGCCGCCCGAAGGTGCCCCACCGGTGGAGGACATGGCCCGGGTGGACGTGGAGGACGCCGCCGGCTGCCCGCGCTACCTCGCCCGGGTCGTGACCGGCGTGATCACGGGTCCGTCGCCCCAGTGGGTGCAGCGGCGCCTGTCCGCCGCCGGGGTGCGCCCGATCTCCAACGTGGTCGACGCCACCAACTACGCCCTGCTGGTCACCGGGCACCCCATGCACGCCTTCGACCTGGACCGGCTCATCGACCGGCGGATCGTCGTCCGGCGGGCGGCACCCGGGGAGCGCATCGTCACCATCGACGGCACCGACCGGGAGCTGAGCCCGGAGGACCTGGTGATCGCCGACGGAGCGGCGCCGGTGGCCCTGGCCGGGATCATGGGGGGCCGGGAGTCCGAGGTCTCCGAGCTCACCACCCGGATCCTCCTGGAGTCCGCTTATTTCGACCCGGCCTCGGTCCTGCGCACCTCGAAGCGCCACGGGCTGCGCTCCGAGGCCTCGGCCCGCTTCGAGCGCGGGGCGGACCCCAACGGAGTGGCCTACGCCGCCGAGCTGGCGTGCGCGCTCATCCAGGAGTGGGCCGGCGGCAACACCGCCCCCGGGGTCATCGACTTTTACCCGGCGCCGGTGGAGCCGTGGCCGGTGACGCTGCGCCCGGAGCGGGTCAACGCCGTCCTCGGCACCGCCCTGGCCCCGGAGCAGTCGGTGGACTCCCTGCGCCGCCTCGGCCTGAAGCCGGTCCTGGAAGACGGGCTCATCCGGGCGTCGGTCCCCACCCGCCGGCCGGACCTGCGGGCGGAGTGGGACCTAATCGAGGAGATCGCCCGCCTGGCAGGCCTGGACAGCATCCCCACCCACATCCCGTCGGGGGGCCGCGTGGGGCGGCTGGACCGGCCCTACCGCCTGGTGCGCCGGGTGCGGTCGGCCCTGAACGGGGCGGGGGTCACCGAGGCCTACACCAACTCGCTCATCGGCCCCGCCGACCTGGACCGCATCGGGTACCCGGCTGGCTCACCGGCCCGGGAGACGCTGGCGCTCACCAACGCCCTGGCGGTGGACGAGTCGCTGCTGCGCCCGTCGCTTCTGCCCGGCCTGCTGACCGCCGCCGCCCGCAACGTCGCCCATCGGATGCTGTGCGTGCGGCTGTTCGAGATCGGGACCACCTTCAAGCCCCGGGAGGGCATGCTGCTGCCGGCGGAGACCCAGCGCCTGGGGATGGTGATGACCGGTCCGGTGGCCCAGGAGTGGCACAGCCCGGAGCAGGATCTGGACTTCTGGGACCTGAAGGGCGTGGTCGAGGTCCTTATGCAGGCATTGCGCATCGACTGCTCCTTCACGCCGGTGGAGCGGGACCGGTTCTCCCCTGGGCGCACCGCTGCCCTGGCCGCCACCGGGGGTGTCTTCGGCGTGGTCGGTGAGCTGGAGGCGGGCATCGGGGAGCGCTACGGCTTCCCCTCCCGGGTCCTGGCGGCCGAGCTCGATCTCGGGCGCCTGCTGCCTCTGGCACGGGACGCCGCCGAGACGGCTCCCGAGCCTCCCCGCTTCCCGCCGGTGCTGCTGGACCTCGCCGTGGTGGTGCCCGAGGCAGTGGTGGCGGCCGAGGTGGTGGAGATCGCCCGGGGCTCGGGGGGACCGTTGCTGCGGGACGTGCGGGTGTTCGACGTGTACCGGGGGGACCAGGTGGGTGCGGGCAAGAAGTCGTTGGCGCTGTCGCTCACCTTCCTGCGCCCGGACCGGACCCTGACCCAGGACGAGGCCGTGGCGGGCCGGGATGCGATTGCGACGGCACTGAACCGGCGTCTGGGGGCCGAGGTCCGCCGGTAAGCCCTCAGGGTCGTCGGCTGGGGCGATGTGTCTGGTTAGCGCTCCCTGTGGGCAGTCTGTGAGTGTTTCACGTCGCTCCACAGGCCGTCGCAGAATCACGCGCCATGGAGCGGGCTTCACCCCTCGATGGGTCACATCCGGAGGCTCCTAGGCCGCCACAAGGACATCCCGCCGGAGGATGTTTCTGCGCCCGGTCCCGTGCAAGACGCGCCTGAGCGAG
>DASTWV010000062.1 GCA_035765775.1 Actinomycetota bacterium
CGCCGCCAGGCGTCGTTCGCCGACTTCTCCGGCCTGACCAAGACCAAGCCGGAGCGGTCGCTCACCGTCCCGAAGCCGAAGAAGGCCGGCCGCAACGCGCACGGGCGCATCACCACCCGGCACCAGGGCGGCGGCCACAAGCAGCAGTACCGCATCATCGACTTCCGCCGGGACAAGGACGGGGTGCCCGCCAAGGTGGCCACGATCGAGTACGACCCGAACCGGACCGCTCGCATCGCCTTGCTGCACTACGTGGACGGCGAGAAGCGCTACATCATCTGCCCGGACAAGGTGGCGGTGGGCGACCAGCTGATGAGCGGGACCGGCGCCGAGATCCGGCCGGGCAACGCCCTGCCGCTGCGCAACATCCCGGTGGGCACGGTCATCCACAACGTGGAGCTGAAGCAGGGCGGCGGGGCCAAGCTGGCCCGCTCGGCGGGCGCTTCCGTGCAGCTGGTGGCCAAGGAAACCACCATGGCCACGGTGCGCCTTCCCTCGGGCGAGATGCGCCTGGTCCCCGTGGCCTGCCGGGCGACCGTGGGCGAGGTGGGCAATGCCGAGGCCGAGCTGGTGTCCATCGGCAAGGCGGGCCGTGCCCGCTGGCAGGGGCACCGGCCGAGCGTCCGGGGTGTGGCCATGAACCCGGTGGACCACCCCATGGGCGGTGGCGAGGGCAAGGCTTCCGGTGGCCGGCACCCGACGTCGCCCTGGGGCAAGAAGGAAGGCCGCACCCGGAAGAAGGGCAAGTACTCCGATGCCCACATCGTGCGCCGCCGGGGCGCCAAGCGAGGGGGGTAGACACCGGTGCCGAGATCGCTGAGCAAGGGACCCTTCGTGGACGACCATCTCCTGAAGAAGGTGGACGACCTGAACAAGCGCGGGGACAAGCGCGTGATCAAGACCTGGTCGCGGCGCTCCACGCTGATCCCCGATATGGTGGGCCACACCATCGCGGTGCACGACGGGCGCAAGCATGTGCCGGTCTACGTCACCGAGTCGATGGTGGGCCACAAGTTGGGCGAGTTCGCCCCCACCCGCACCTTCCGTACCCACGGCCACCACACCGAGCGCTCCTCGAGGTTGAAGTAATGCCCCGCGCCAAGGAAGCCTCCCGTGTCGTCACCGCCGGTGCCCGCTACCTGCGCATCAGCCCGTCCAAGCTCAACCAGGTGGCGGCGCTGATCCGCAACCAGCACGTGGACGAGGCCCGGCGCATCCTCGCCTTCACCCCGAAAGCAGCTGCCCGGGAACTGACGAAGGTGCTGGAAGCGGCCATCGCCAACGCCGAGCACAACTTCGACCTGCCCGCCGACGAGCTGTTCGTGAAGGAGGTGCGCTGCGACGAGGGGCCGACCCTCAAGCGTTTCCGCCCCCGGGCGCAGGGCCGGGCCTACCGGATCCGCAAGCGGACCAGCCACCTGCACATCACGATCGAGCGCCGGCAGCCGGAGGCTCCGGTGCGCCGCGGTGCCGGGCAAGCCGGCGACGCCGAGGCACGGACCAGCCGCCTGCAGCGCCTGCGGGCCGAGGCGGCCGCCCGGACCGGGCGTGGCTCGGCCGGCGGTTCTCCGAAGGGTGCGGGCAGGGGTGCTGGCAGGGGCGCAGGCAAGGCAGGCGGCGTGAAGGCTGACACGGCTACCGAGAAGAAGTCCAAAGGAGAAGTTCGTGGGTCATAAGGTCCATCCGTACGGGTTCCGCCTCGGGATCGTCACCGACTGGAAGTCCCGCTGGTACGCCGAGGGCAACCAGTACCGGCAGTACGTCCTGGCAGACGACCGCGTCCGGGAGTACCTGAAGAACCTGCTGCCGCACGCCGCCATCAGCCGTATCGAGATCGAGCGCACCCGGGAGCGCGTCCGGGTCGATGTCCACACCGCCCGCCCCGGCATCGTGATCGGGCGCCGGGGCGTGCAGGCCGACGAGATCCGCGCCGCCCTCGAGCAGATGGAGACCAAGGCCGCCCGCGCGGTGACCGGCAAGGACGTCAACATCCAGGTGCAGCTCAACATCATCGAGGTGAAGTCGCCCGACCTGGATTCGCAGCTCCTGGCCCAGGCCGTGGCCGAGCAGCTCTCGTCCCGGGTGTCGTTCCGCCGGGCGATGCGCAAGGCAGTGAACACCGCCATCAAGGCGGGAGCCCTCGGGGTCAAGATCTCCTGCGCCGGCCGGCTGGGCGGGGCGGAGATGAGCCGGCGTGAGGGCTACCACGAGGGCAAGGTGCCCCTGCACACCCTCCGGGCCGACATCGACTACGGCTTCACCGAGGCCCGCACCACCTTCGGCCGCATTGGCGTCAAGGTCTGGATCTACAAGGGCGATGTGGTGCCCGTGCGCGAGTCCACCGCCCGCCGGCGCCTCGCCGGCGAAGAGGGCGGGGCCGAGCAGGCCGCCGCACCGGCGGCTGCCGAGCGTCCCTCCAGTGGCCGGCCCCGGCGCCAGCCGCCGTCCGGGCGCCCGGCGGGCCAGCAGCAACCGCGCGCCCCGCGTCGAGCCCCCGAGACGCCTGCCGCCGGCCCGGCGCCCGTTGAGTCCGCTCCTGCCGCACCCCCCGCGCCGGCCGAGCCCACTCCGGCTCAGGTGACCGAAGCCGCGCCCCCGGCGCCCCCGGCGCCCACTGCCGCTCCGCCTGCCCCCGCTGCCCCGCCGGCCCCGGTGGCCCCGGTGGCCCCGGTGGCTCCAGTGGCTCCAGTGGCTCCAGTGGCCGAAGCCGCGCCGCCCGCCGCACCCGCCGCTCCGGCGGAGCCCACTCCGGCTCCGGTGGCCGAAGCCGCGCCGCCCGCCGCCGCGCCCGCTCCGCCCGGGGAGGAGTCGTCAGGTGCTTAGCCCCCGCCGCGTCCGCCACCGCAAGCAGCACCGCGGCCGCATGCGCGGCTTCTCCAAGGGCGGGACCACCGTCAACTTCGGCGACTTCGGCCTCCAGGCCCTCGAACCGGGCTGGATCACCGCCCGCCAGATCGAGTCGGCCCGGGTGGCCATCACCCGCCACGTCAAGCGAGGTGGGAAGGTCTGGATCAACATCTTCCCGGACAAGCCGTACACCAAGAAGCCCGCCGAGACCCGGATGGGTTCAGGTAAGGGCAACCCCGAGGGGTGGGTGGCGGTCGTGAAGCCCGGGCGGGTCATGTTCGAGTTGGCCGGAGTCCCCGAGCTGGTCGCCACCGAGGCCATGCGCCTGGCGGGCCACAAGCTGCCCATCGAGTGCCGCTTCGTCAAGCGCGAAGGGTCCGGGGGGGAGAGCCAGTGAAGATCGCCGAGATCCGTGACATGCCCTCCGACGAGTTGGCCGTCAGGCTGGACGAGACCAAGGAGGAGCTGTTCAACCTCCGCTTCCAGCACGCCACCGGGCAGCTGGAGAACCACGGCCGGCTGGGCCAGGTGCGCCGCGACGTCGCCCGGATCCTCTCACTGCAGCGGGAGCGGGCGCTCGGCATCTCCGACGAGCCCACGGCCGAGCAGGCCGAGGAGTCCCGCCGGCGGCGGGCCGAGGAGGAGGAGCGCGCCGAGGCGGCAGCCGATGAGCGCCGCGGCCGGCGCCGCGGCCGCCGGGGCCGGGCGGACGAGGATGAGGAAGAAGTAGCCGAGGCGGCGGACGAGGATGAGGCGAGTGACGAGGACGACGAGGAGTCCGAGGATGAGTGACAGCAGCGTGGAAGGATCCAGCGAGGAGCGCGGGCAGCGCAAGGTCCGCACGGGCGTCGTCACCTCGGACCGGATGGACAAGACGGTGGTCGTCCAGGTGACCCAGACCATCCGGCACCCGCTGTACCCGAAGATCTACCGCCGCCGGAAGAACCTGTACGCCCATGACGAGGCCAACGACGTCCGGGTGGGCGACCGGGTCCGCGTCATGGAGACCCGCCCGATCTCCAAGCTGAAGCATTGGCGCGTGGTGGAAGTGCTGGAGCGCGCAAAGTGAGGAAACCCCAGTGATCCAGCAAGAATCCCGCCTCCGGGTGGCGGACAACACCGGTGCCCGGGAGGTCCTGTGCATCAAGGTGCTGGGTGGTTCCCGGCGCCGCTATGCCGCTGTGGGCGACATCATCATCTGCGCCGTGAAGGACGCCATGCCCAACCAGGCGGTGAAGAAGGGGGATGTGGTGAAGGCGGTCGTGGTGCGCACCACCAAGGAGAAGCGGCGCCCGGACGGGAGCTACATCCGCTTCGACGACAACGCCGTCGTCATCATCAACGACCAGCACAACCCGCGCGGCACCCGGGTGTTCGGGCCGGTGGCCCGGGAGCTCAGGGAGAAGCGCTTCATGAAGATCATCTCGCTCGCACCGGAGGTTTTGTAATGGCTCGGATCCGCAAGGGCGACCGGGTGTCGGTGCTCGCCGGGAAGGACGCCGGCCGGGAGGGCCGCGTCATCGCGGTGTTCCCCAAGGCCAACCGCGTGCTGGTCGAGGGCGTCAACCGGGTGAAGCGCCACGAGAAGATCCGGCCCTCGCAGCGCACGGGCGCCCAGGAGGGTGGCATCGTCACCAAGGAGCTGCCCGTGCACCTCTCCAACGTCACCCTGATCTGCAACAGCTGTGGTGCCACCCGGGTCGGCTACTCGATCGGCGACGACGGCACCAAGGTCCGCATCTGCCGCGGCTGCGAGACGGAGATCTCCTGATGGCTGACACGGTAGAAGCACCGGCCTACGACGCCCGCCTGAGGCGGGTCTACCGCGACGACATCCGGCCCCGGTTGATGCAGGAGAGCGGCGCCAACATCATGGCGGTGCCCCGCCTCACCAAGATTGTCGTCAACATGGGTGTGGGCGAGGCGGCGCGGGACTCCAAGCTGCTGGACGAGGCGGTCACCGACCTGCGGATCATCACCGGCCAGAAGCCGATGGTGACCCGGGCCCGCAAGTCGATCGCCGGTTTCAAGCTGCGCGAGGGCGTGGCCATCGGGGCGAAGGTGACCCTGCGGGGCGACCGGATGTGGGAGTTCCTGGACCGGCTGCTGTCGGTGGCGCTCCCCAGGATCCGGGACTTCCGCGGGCTGTCGCCCAAGGGGTTCGACGGCGCGGGCAACTACACCTTCGGCGTGACCGAGCAGTTGATCTTCCCGGAGATCGACTACGACAAGATCGGCCACATCCGGGGCATGGACATCACGCTGGTGACGACGGCAACCGATGACGAGTCGGGGCGCGGGTTGCTCCGGGCGCTCGGGTTCCCGTTCCGCGCCAGCTAGTAGGATCTAGGGTCCCGCGCACAGCGGAACCACGGCGCCAGGTAAAGAGGGGTAAGAGGGGCGAGGTACATGGCAAAGAAAGCACTGGTCATCAAGGCCAGCAGGCCGACGAAGTACAAGGTCCGGGCATACGAGCGCTGCAAGCGGTGCGGGCGGCCGCGCGCCTACCTGCGCAAATTCGCCATGTGCCGGCTGTGCTTCCGAGATCTCGCCCACCGGGGCGAGATCCCCGGAGTCACCAAGGCGAGCTGGTAGGAGCCTGCAATGTCAATGACCGACCCCATTGCCGACATGCTCGCCCGCATCCGCAACGCCCAGGGCGCCGAGCACGACACCGTGGACATGCCCCTGTCGCGCATCAAGCTCGACATCGCCCGGATCCTGAAGTCCGAGGGGTACATCCAGGACTACTCTTCCCGGACCGGCCCCAGCGGGCACCCGGAGCTGAGCATCCGACTGAAGTACGGCAAGGGCCGTACCCGCACCATCGCGGGGATCCGGCGGATCTCCAAGCCGGGCGGCCGGGTGCACGCGCGGGCCAGCGAGCTGCCCAGGGTGCTGGGCGGGATGGGGATTGCCATCCTGTCCACCTCGTCGGGGCTCATGACCGACCGGGAGGCCGGCCGGGCCGGGGTAGGCGGGGAAGTCCTCGCCTTCGTCTGGTAGCCAACTAGGAGCCAAGAGATGAGCCGGATCGGACGCATGCCCATCACTGTCCCGACTGGGGTCGAAGTGACTCTCGAGCCTGGGTTCGCCCGCGTCACCGGCCCGAAGGGGTCGCTGGAGCGGACCCTCCCCGAGGACATCACCTTCCGGCGCGACGGCAACGTGCTGGTGGCCGAGCGACCCTCGGAGTCGGGCGAGCACCGCTCGCTGCACGGGCTGACCCGCACCCTGGTGGCCAACATGGTCACCGGCGTCACCCAGGGCTTCGAGAAGACCCTCGAGATCCACGGTGTGGGCTACCGCTGCATCGCCAAACCGGAGGGCATCGAGCTGGCGCTGGGCTACTCGCACCCGATCCGCTACCCGGCCCCCGACGGCATCGCCTTCGAGGTACCGTCGTCTACCCGGATCATCATCAAGGGAGCCGACAAGGAGAAGGTGGGCCAGGTGGCCGCCGAGATCCGGGCCATGCGCAAGCCGGACCCCTACAAGCAGAAGGGCGTCCGCTACACCGGGGAACGGATCCGCAAGAAGGCCGGAAAGGCGTCCAAGTGAGCGGCAACACCAGCGCAGCCCGCGTCCGCCGGCACGCCCGCGTGCGCAAGAAGGTTTCCGGCACGCCCGGGCGCCCGCGCCTGTCGGTGTACCGGTCTAACCGCCACGTCCACGCCCAGCTCATCGACGACGTGGCCGGGCGCACGCTGGCCGCTGCCTCCTCCCTGGAGTCGGGGCTCACCGCCGGGGCGGGCTCGCCGGTCGAGGCTGCCGGTACCGTGGGCAAAGCCCTCGGCGAGCGGGCGCTGGCCCAGGGCATCACCTCGGCGGTCTTCGACCGCGGCGGTTTCCGTTTCCATGGCCGCGTGAAGGCCCTGGCCGATGGCGCACGCAGCGCCGGATTGGAGTTCTGAGCGCATGCCACCACCTCCCGCAGGCAATCGGGGCCGAGGCCCCGGCGGCGGTCGGCGTGACGGCCCTGGTGGGCCTGGTGGGCCGCGCCGCGACGGTGGTCCGCGCCGCGACGGCGGGCCCCGGCGCGACGACGAGGGCCGCCCCGGCTACATCGAGCGCATCGTCGGGCGACCCCGGCGGGTGGCCAAGGTGGTCAAGGGTGGCCGGCGCTTCTCGTTCAGTGCGGTCGTGGTCGTCGGCGACGGCAAGGGCCGGGTCGGTGTGGGCCAGGGCAAGGCCCGTGAGGTGCCCGCCGCCATCGCCAAGGCCTCCGAGGCCGCCAAGAAGGCGATGTTCGACGTGCCCCTGATCACCACCACCATCCCGCACCAGGTGCTGGGCGAGGCGTCGGGCGCGGTGGTCATGCTGAAGCCGGCGTCACCGGGGACCGGCGTCATCGCCGGGGGCCCGGTCCGGGCGGTCGTCGAGGCCGCCGGGATCAAGGACCTGCTGTCCAAGTCGCTCGGCTCGTCCAACGCCATCAACATCGTCCACGCCACCATCGACGGCCTGCGGTCCCTGCAGCGCCCGGAGGATGTCGCCCGGCGCCGGGGCAAGCCGGTAGAGGAAGTGGCGCCCGCCTACCTGCTGAAGCCGGTCCCGGCGGTGCACTCGGCCAGCGCCGAGGGATAATCGAGGAGCGCTCTAGGAGTAAGTCATGGCCAACGTCCGCGTCACCCAGGTGAAGAGTTCCGTCTCCCGTCATGCCGACCAGGGACGGACCCTGCGCGCCCTCGGCATCACCCACATCGGCGCCTCGGTGGTCCACGAGGAGAAGCCCGAGATCCTGGGCATGATCGCCAAGGTCGCCCACCTGGTGACCGTCGAGCCGACGACCGGGCTCCAGCCCGGCGACCGCAAGAGGAGAGGCCAATGAAGCTGCACGACCTGGCACCCGCACCGGGCTCCCGCAAGCCGCGCCGGCGGGTCGGCCGCGGCCGGGCGGGCGACGGCGGCAAGACCGCGGGCCGGGGCACCAAGGGTGCCAAGGCCCGGGGGCAGATCCACCGCACGTACGAGGGTGGGCAGATCCCCCTGCAGATGCGGCTGCCGAAGCTGCCCGGGTTCCGCTCGCCGAACCGGGTGCCGTTCACCGTCGTCAACCTGGGCGCGCTGGCCGACGCCTTCGACGCCGGCGAGTTGATCGATCCCGACACGCTGCGGGGCAAGGGCCTCGTGCGCAAGAAGGGGCCGGTGAAGGTGCTGGGCAATGGCGAGGTCACGAAGGTGCTCCGGGTGCGGGCGCACGCCTTCAGCGCTTCCGCGGTGGCCAAGATCGAGGCGGCCGGCGGGGCCACCGAGGTGCTCGAAGGGGCGCGTGGCGCCGCCGGGGTCGGTGGCTCCGGTATCAGCGGATAAGGAACGGCACGGGGCTAAGGTGACGAGATGCTCGACGCCTTCGTAAACGCTGTCAAGGTCCCGGATCTTCGCAAGAAGCTTCTCTTCACGCTGGCCATCATCGCCATCTACCGCCTGGGTTCCCACATCCCGGTGCCGGGCATCGATGTCAAGACCGCCCGCAGCCTGACCAATGTCAACGGCGGGGCGCTGGGGCTCCTCAACCTCTTCTCGGGCGGCGCCCTGACCCAGTTGGCGGTGTTCGCCCTGGGGATCATGCCCTACATCAACTCCAGCATCATCATGCAGCTCCTGGCGGTGGTCATCCCGAAGCTCGAGGCCTGGCAGAAAGAGGGCGAGGTCGGGATGAAGAAGATCACCCAGTGGACCCGCTACCTGACCGTGGGCCTGGCCGTCCTGCAGTCCACCGGGCTGGCGTTCCTCTTCCACCGGGGTGGCCTGACCAACGCCAGCGGCAACCCGGTGGACCTGATCCCGAAGTTCACCGTCGCCCGGGTGTCGCTCATCGTGTTGACGCTGACCGCGGGCACCGCCGTGATCATGTGGTTCGGCGAACTCATCACCACCCGCGGCCTGGGCAACGGCATGTCGATCCTGATCTTCGCCGCCATCGTCGCCCAACTCCCCTCCGAGGGCCTCGGCATCCAGCAGCAGCGGGGCTGGGGCTGGTTCACGCTGATCCTGGCGCTGGGCATCGGCATCATCGTGGCCATCGTCATCGTCGAGCAGGGCCAGCGCCGCATCCCGGTGCAGTACGCCAAGCGGGTGGTGGGCCGAAAACTCTACGGCGGCACCTCGACCTATATCCCCCTGAAGGTGAACCAGGCCGGGGTCATCCCCATCATCTTCGCCGCCTCCGTTCTGTACTTCCCGGCCCTGATCTCCACAGTCGTGCCGTGGACGTGGCTGACCAACTTCCTGAACAACGACGTGGTCAACCAGGGGGCCGCCTTCCACATCGCGCTCTACGGCCTCCTTATTGTGTTCTTCACCTACTTCTATACGGCCATCACCTTCAACCCCATCGAGGTGGCGGACAACATGAAGAAGTACGGTGGGTTCATCCCTGGGATCCGGCCCGGGCGGGCCACCGCCGAGCACTTGGACTACATCCTCACCCGCATCACGCTGCCCGGGTCCCTGTTCCTGGCGGCGGTCGCCATCCTGCCGTCCATCGCCCTCGCCCTGCTGAAGGTGACCAACTTCCCCTTCGGCGGTACTTCCATCCTCATCACCGTCGGTGTGGCGCTCGAGACGATGAAGCAGCTCGAGTCGCAACTCATGATGCGTCACTACGAGGGCTTCCTGACCTGATGCGGTGCGCCTAGTCATCCTAGGCCCGCCCGGAGCGGGGAAGGGTACCCAGACCAGCCGCCTGGCCTCCGATCTGGGCATTGCCCACATCGCCACCGGCGACATCTTCCGGGCGATGCGCAGCTCGACGGACACGCAGCAGTCCCCGCTGGCCGACCGGCTGCGGTCCTACATGGACCGGGGCGAGCTGGTCCCCGATGAGCTGACCAACGAGATCGTCGCCCATCGCCTGGCGGAGCCGGATGCCGAGCCCGGGTTCCTCCTGGACGGCTACCCCCGCACCACCGAGCAGGCCAAGGTGCTGGACGCCGAGCTGGAAGCCCAGGGCCGCCCCATCGACAAGGCCGTGAAGCTCATGATCACCGGCCCGGAGATCATCGCCCGGCTGGCCGGCCGGCTGGTGTGCCCGGTGGACGGCGCCACGTACCACCTGCGGTCGAACCCACCCCGGGTGCCCGGCTTGTGCGACCTCGACGGCACCCCCCTGGTGCAGCGCCCCGACGACACCGAAGAGGCGGTCCTGCGCCGCCTGGAGGTCTACGGCAAGCAGACCAAGCCGCTCTACGACTGGTATGCCGCCCGTGGCATCCTGGACGAGGTCGATGCCATCGGGACGCCCGACGAGGTCTACGAGCGTCTCGCCAAGGTGGTGGGCCTGCACCGCAACGGGGTGGGAGGTGCTACGTGATCAGCAAGAAGACGCCAGAACAGCTTGAGAAGATGCTCTACGCCGGCCAGGCGCTGGCGGAGGTCATCGCTGAACTGGCGAAGGTGCTGGCCCCCGGCATCACGCTGCTCGAAGTGGACGCCCTGGCCGAGCGCCTCATCCGTGACCGGGGGGCGGTCCCCTCGTTCCTCGGCTACCGGGGCTTCCCGGGGAGTATCTGCGCCTCACCCAACAGCGTCATCGTCCACGGTATCCCGGACGGGACCGTGCTGCGGGATGGCGACCTGCTGTCGGTGGACGGCGGCCTCATTTTGGACGGCTGGCACGCCGACAGCGCCTACACCTACCCCATCGGGACGGTGTCGGCCAAGGCCAAGCGGTTGCTGGACACCACCCAGGCGTCCCTGGAGGCCGGCATCGCCCAGTGCCGGCCCGGGAACCGGCTGACCGACATCTCCCACGCCGTCCAGCGAGTGGTTGAGAAGGCCGGTTTCAGCGTGGTGAAGGAGTTCGTCGGTCACGGGATCGGCCGTGACCTGCACGAAGACCCCCAGATCCCGAACTTCGGCCCGCCCGGCCGGGGGCCGCTGATCGAGCCCGGCATGGTGTTCGCCATCGAGCCGATGGTCAACGTGGGCGGCTGGCGTACCCGCACCCTGGACGACGGGTGGACCGTGGTGACCGCCGATGGCAGCCTGTCGGCGCACTTCGAGCACACGGTGGCCGTCACCCCGGCCGGGCCGCTGGTGCTCACCCGGCTGCCGGCATCCTCCTCGGTGAGCCGCTAGCCGCGGCGGGCATGCCAGATATCAATAGATGTTCGCAAACATGACGCCCGTGGGGCGAGCCGCTTAAGTCGACCGGCTCCGGCGGGCGCCCGGTTCACCACGGCCGAATCGAAGGGCTTTCTCCCGCGCTTGTGGAGCGGCCGCGGCGTCGCGGGCCTGTCTGCGGGCGCACGGTGGGGCGAACAGGAAATTCGACCTCGCGAAGAGGTAAGCTTCGTGCCCCTGTAATTACGGCCGCAGCACGAGCTTCCCCGAGCTTCCCCACGTGTGATGGACCAAGTCGACGACGTTGACCCGCTGGAGCTGGTCTTCCCTGAGGATCTCGGGGTAGCCGATGCGGTCTCGGGGGCGGCGGCCCTCGGTGTTAATTCAGCTGTGGCCCGCGAGCCATCCATCCGCCTCGCTCCGGCCATCTTTCCGGTCGATCCACTGTGCGGGCCGGTGTTCCGGGACTTCGAGCAGGCCGGCGTGCGGTGGTGCCTGCTGGGTCTGCCCGAGGGATCCCGGGACCCCCGGGGTCTGCGGGAGGAAGTGGTGACCGCCCTCGTGGACCCGCCGGCGCTCGGCAGCGCCAAGCGGATCCTGCGGGCGAACGGCTTCGCCGCCGTGCCGATCTGGGACCAGCCCCGGGAGGGCGCCCAGCGCGCCCCCCAGGGCGAGGGCACCCACCGCTTCGTGGGCTACAACCCCAAGAGCGACTGCTGGGTCACGCTGCTCCTCGTCACCCGCCTGGCCTACGGCCCGTTCGCCACCCTGGAGACCGGCGCCGAGCGGGGCTGCCTGGAGCGGCGGCGCTGGGAGGGCGGCGTCTTCCTCCTCAACCAGGACGATGCCTTCTGGACGCTGCTGGTCGGCATGCTGCTGGACCACCCACCCGGTGTGCCCCTACCCGCCTCCCCGGACCCGCTGGCCTTCAGCCGGCTTGAGCGCCTCGTGGTGGAGGCCCGCACCGACAGCCCCATCGCCCGCCTCATCGGCGGCTTCCTCCCGGCGGGCTGGGAGCCCCAGCACCTGGTGGACTGCGTGTGGGAGGGCGAGTGGGACGTCCTGGCCCGCCTCGCACCCACGGTCGAGTCGGAGTGGCTCGCCTCCCGCACCTGGGCCGCCCGCCGGCGTGGCGCAGGGGCACGCTTCGCCTCCCGGGTGGGGGCACGGCGGCTGCTGGGGGGGTTGCTGAGCGGCTCCCGGGGCCTGTCCGTGGCACTCCTGGCGCCCGACCCCGCCTTGAAAGGGGTCCTCGCCAGCGAACTCGGGGAGACCTTCTACCTGCCGGTGAGCTACATCCGCATGGGCGCGGCTCCCCGCCGGCCAGGGCGGAGCCGGCGCCTCACCCGGGCGGGATTCCTGCGCACCCTGACCACCTTCTGGCGTCGCTGGGCGTCAGGCTCGCTCCGGCGGGCCAAGGGGCGCCTGGTCCTGTTCGACCGCTACACCTATGACGCCCGCATCCCGCCCCTCACCCCGGTGCGGGGTCTGGGCCGGCTCCAGCGCATCGTGCTTGGGCGGGCCTGCCCGGCCCCCGACCTCGCGGTCATCCTGGACGCCCCGGCGGCCCTGCGGCCCCGGCGCACCCGGGGACCGGGCGGCGTGGAGGTGCCCTTTGCGGTGCGCCGGCGGCAATACCTTGACCTCGCCCTGCGGCTCCCGGACGCCCTGTGCGTGGAGGCCCGCTCGGGCGAGGACCGCCTGCGCCGGGAGGTCACCGCCCAGGTTTGGCGGGCCTACGCCGCCCTGCCGGCGCCGGTGTGGCTGCGCTGCGCCCGGCGCCTCCGGCGGCCGTGGAGGTCGGGCCGCTAGCTCGCCGCCCTTCCGCCCGCCCGGCCCCGGTCCCGCTCCGAGTCCGCTGAGGTCGGGGACATTCGTCCCGGGCAGTGGGACAAATGTCCCTCGAAATGATGTTGACGGCGGCGCCCTTCGCAGCCCTGCTGCCCAAAACCCCGCAACCGGTCGCCCCTGCGGCTTGACTATCTATAGAAGCATCATTCCCGGTCGCCACGGACGGGTTCATCCCCTTCGAGGGAAACTCGACCGACCCCAGCTCGCCCGGCCCGGGCCCGGGTCCGGCCCGCAGGGCACTGGGTCCGGCCCGCAGGGCGCTGGTTCCGGCCCGCAGGGCGCAATGCCGATAACAATGGAATCCCTATGAGCGCGCCCGCACCCATCCACCCGCTCCTACGTGCCGCCTTCGGCGCTCTCGACGAGGCCGGGGTGCGCTGGGCCCTCCTCCGGGGTGAGGCCCGCCTCGCCGATCCCTCCGGCGATGTGGATCTGCTTGTGGCGCCCGAGGATCTCGACCGCATGCAGTCGGCTCTCGCCCCGCTGGCCATCGTCCCCGTGGAGCGCTGGGGGGGCTCCCATCGGCTCTTCTTCGGCTACGACCCGGGGACGGACCGCTGGATCGAGCTCGACGCCGAGCCGGACCTCGACTACGGTCCCCAGGCCAGCTTCCTGGTCAACTGGCTGCTCCCCGCCCTGCGGACCCACGCCGGCCCGGGGTGCCTCGCTCGGCGCCGGCAGGTGGGCGGGGTCTGGGTGCTGGACCCCGACGACGCCTTCTGGACGCTCCTCCTGCACTGCATCGTGGACAAGCGGGCCGTGGCCGAACGCCACCGGGGACGCCTGATGGAGCTGGCCGCCGAGGCCACGCCGGGCGGCCAGATCGGGCGCCGGGTCGGTCTGGCGTGCCCACCCGGCTGGGATGCCGCCCGGGTTATCGGGGCGGCCAGGAACGGGGAGTGGGACGCCCTGGTGGCCCTCGGGGCCGAGATCCCCCGCCGGGCCGCCGCCCGGCATCCGGTCGCCAGCCGGGCGACGGGCTTCGCCCAGGGGGTCGGCCGCCTGGGGGCCACCGCCGCCCGCATGCGGCGTGGCCGGGGCTTCAGCGTGGCGCTGCTGGGGCCGGACGGGTCGGGGAAGTCGACGCTGTCGAGCGGCTTGGTCGAGCACCTCGGGGTGCCTGCCCGGCTGGTGTACATGGGGCTGTGGCAGGGCGAGGAGGGCCAAGAACGGTCGATCGCACAGGCCGGCCTCGCCACCGCCAAGCGCCCGCTCAAAGTCTGGCGCCGCTACCTGGAGAGCCGCTACCACCGGGCCCGGGGGCGCATCGTGATCTTCGACCGGCACGTGTACGACGCCCTGCTCCCGCCCGAGCCCCCCCTGGTGGCGGCCAAGCGGGTCTTCTTCGGGTTCCTCGCCCACTCCGCCCCCGGGCCGCAGCTGACCCTGGTGCTCGACGTGCCCTCCGAGGTGGCGGCGCGCCGGCGCCCGGACGAGGATCCCGGCCGGCTCGGGCGCCTCCGGGACCAGTACCTGGCCCTGGCCGGGCGCCTGCCGCACGCCGAGGTGGTGCCCGCCGAGGGGACCCCGGACGAGGTGCGCATCGAGGCGACCAACCGGATCTGGCGGGCCTATGCCCGGCGCCGCTCCGGTCGCCCGCTCCGGGGCGCCGACGATGGCCAAGCCGAAGGCTAGCGTCCCCCTGTCGCGGGGATTCGGGCTCGTCCAGGGCCGCGTGCGCCGGGCCCGGGTGGGGCGGGAAGCCCTGGCATCGGCCCCGGCGCTCGTCCCGGCCATCCTGACCGAGGTCGCCCGCCAGAGCGGCCTGCCCGCCGAGGGCTGGGTGGTGCTGCGCTCGGCCCTCTCCGGTACCCAGGTGGTGGTCATGATGGTCGGCCCCCAGGGCGGCGCCCCCGTCGCCGTGCTGAAGGTGCCCGCCACGGCCGATGGCCTCGCCAGCCAAGCCCGGGAGGGGACGGTCCTGGAGGCACTCGCCGGCCTGCCCGGCCCCTTCCGGATCCCCCGCCGCCTGGCCCAAGGCACGGTCGGCGGGCGCGGCTTTGTGGCCGAGGAGGCCATCCCCGGGGTGCCCGGCGATGCACTTATGACCGGTGCCGGCGCCAACCAGGCCCTCGCCGGTTCGGCGGCTGCGGTCATCACGGACTGGCACCGGGCGACCGGTGAGCCGGTGGTTGTCGGCGCCGACCTGCTCGGCCGCTGGGTGGACGAACGGGTCGCGGCGCTGTCCCCGGCGGTGCGCCAGCCGGCGCTCCTGGAGCGCCTGGGCACGCTGCTCCGGGGAGCCTGGGAGGGCCGCGAGGCGGTGGTCTCCTGGGTGCACGGCGACTTCTGGCCCGCCAACGTGCTCTTCGAACCGGTCACCCTGGCGGTGACCGGCATCATCGACTGGGAGTGGGCAGCGCCGCAGGAGCTGCCCGCCCAGGACCTGTGCTACCTGCTGATCCAGGCCCGGATGCGGGCGACCGGCCGTGAGTTCGGCCCGGTGGTGGCCGCCCTTCTGGAGGGGGCCGCCTGGACCGCACCGGAGACCGCCGTCCTGGAGGCCGGTGGCGTCATCGCCCCGGGCGAGGCAGGCCCGGGCCGGGATGTCCTGCTGCTGGTGTGGTTGCGCCACGTGGCCTACAACCTGCTGCAGCACCCGGGCGACGCCCGCAACTGGGTCTGGACCGGGCGCAACCTGGAACCGGTGCTGCGCCGGGTCTGACGCGTGCCCCCGGGCGCCTACGAGGTGGCCGGGTTCGGCGCCGCCGGCTGGGGCTTCGCCGCCCTCCCGGTGTTGGGCGACGACGACGGCGGGATCAGCTGCAGGACCATCGAGTCGGCGTTGTGGGTCAACTCGGTGGCCACGCCGCTGTTCACCATGGTCTGGCCCAGCTGGTAGGACCAGTTGCTGGGCAGCGAGTCCAGGGCCTCCCCGGCCGCCTCCTGGCCCCGGGTGATGATCACGTACACCGGTACCCGGCCGAGGCCGTGGTCGGCGGCCACGTCCTCGACGCCCTTGACGCTGGGCGGGTCCACCGTGTTCTGGACCGACTCGTAGTCGTACAGGTTCACCTTCTCGTACCGCCAGGGGATCTGCGGGAACAGCGAGATGAGCGTGGAGTGTTCGGGGGCCACCTTGTAGAGGTACTGCACGCTGGCGAGGTCGGCGCTCGAGACCCGGTCGAACCGCTCGTTGCCGTAGCGGGCCACCAGCCACGCGGGGGCGAATGCGGTGGCCACCACGCAGAAGAGGATCGCCGGGCCGATGACCTTGTTCGGGTCGGAGGACGGCATGAACGCCATCGCCGCCATGATGCACACGAAGGGGAGGGCGAACAGGTAGGCCCGGAGCAGGGCCTCGCCGCCGTAGCTCTGCACCACCAGCAGCGGGAAGGGGGCCGCCCCCAGCAGGACCATGCTCCAGTCGCCGTAGCCCAGCCGCCGGCGGCGGATGGCCCCGACGGCCGCGAGGAGGGCGATGGCGCCCGCCAGGGCGATGCGGATGTCCAGCACCTCCAGGCGGCCGGCGCTCCCCTGGATCCGGCCGGTGAGGCTGGTGTTCACGTTGGCCCCCAGCTGGCCGACGCCACCGAAGATGTAGCTCAGGTGCCCGGACCAGAACGGCACTGCTCCCAGGCTGATCCAGGCGACCGTGATGGCGCCGAAGAGCACCGGGAACCCCCGCAGGTTGGTGCGCCCGAAGATCGCCAGGGCGATGAGGCCGCCGATCAGCAGGAAGGGGGTCAGCTGGTGGCTGACCGCCATGGCGGTGAAGATCACCATGACGGCGGCGATGAGGACGCCGCGCTGGGCAGGCGTGGACCGCACCGTGATCCGCTCCTCGCCCCGCCCCCCGACCACCCGCATGGCCCGGCCCAGGGCGCGCTGGAGCCGGGTCCCCCGGCCGGGGTCGGGCATCGCCGGGCGGAACCACCGCAGTGCCACGGCGACGATCACCAGGAAGAAGAAGAAGCTGAGCGCCTGGGGCGAGAAGTAGTCCTGCCCCACCCAGCTGGCCAGGTAGAACAGGGCGAGGCTCATCCACCAGATCCGCTCGTTGCGGGTGATCGCCCGGCAGATGGCGTACAGCGGCGCCAGGTACATCAGGTTGAACACCAGGGGAGCCCAGCGCAGGAAGGCCTGCGGTGAGCTGAGCCCGGCGGCTTTCGACAGGAATGCCGCCAGAGCGAAGAACCCCGGCCAGCTGAACCGGGCGTCCAGGGTGGGCAGCGTGTGGCCGGTGGTGGCGATCTGCTGGGCAAACCCGGCGTGCAGCCAGGCGGTGGCGAACGAGGCGTGGGGCTCGACCAGCGGCCCGAGACCGTCGAGGAGCAGCACCAAACCGAAGATCTGGAAGGCCAGCAGCGGGCGGCGGAGCGGGCGCTGCACCAGCGCGAAGCCGAAGCTCAGCATCACCAGGCCGATGGCGACGAAGTAGGTGGGGCCGGCCACGGTGATCAGGCCGAGGTCGCCCAGCTTGGAGGAGTCCACCCGCAGCAGGGCCAGTGTGGCCATGATCAGTGCGGCGACGGTCATGAGCGCCATCTGGCCGGTGCTCAGCCCGACCCGGCGGGGCGGGAGCACCTCTAGGGGCTCGTCCTCCAGGACCACGCCTGCCCCGCGGCCGTTGTAGCCCCCGCCGGGCTGCGGTGGGGCGCCGGCCAGGCGCTGGCGCTCGCCGGTGGCCATCAGGCCCTCGCCCCGGTCATGGCGCGTGCACCCCGGCGGGCGCCGGGGCGGGGTGGGCCAGCATGCGCAGGATCGAGGGGAGGACGGCGGCGGCCACCACGATCTGGCTGGCGAGGTACGCCACCCCCACGCCGCTCAGGCCCAGGTGGCCCATGAGGATCCAGGAGAAGCCGGTGATCGAGACGAAGAGCGCCCCCTGGGCCAGGGCGATCCGGCTCACCTTGCGCTCCACCCGCGACAGGGCGATGTACAGCGAGGTCACCGCCTTGAACAGCACCGCCACCGCCAGCAGCCGCAGCAGGGTGGAGGCGTGGACGGCGTAGGGGCGGGTGTACACCGACAGGATCAGCGGGGCGAAGCCCACCAGGATCACCTCGGCCGGAACGATGATGGCCAGGATGCGGCGGACGACCACGGCCGCCTGCTGGCGCAGCGACGCCCGGTCGATGGCCCCCTCCACCATGAGCGCCACCCCCAGGTTCACGGTCACCAGGTCCAGGGCGTAGATGATCACGTACACCACGCCGAAGTAGCCGGCGTTGGCGGCGTTGAGCCGGACCGTGATCAGCAGCGGCAGGATGGTCCCCATCGCCATGAAGAAGACGGTGCCCAGGTAGTCCCCGCCCATGAACCGGGCCATGGTGGCGAAGGTGACCGGGGCGGTGTGCGCGCTGGCCGAGACCCGCTCCCGGGCCACGTGACGGGGGAGCAGGTGCCCGAAGATCAACAGGTTGACGGGCACCAGGGCGATGGCTGCCGGGACGATCCATGAGAAGAAGATCCCATAGTGGCGCAGAACGTGGGCGATGGCCACGAGCATGACGATCTTGCCGATCCCGTACAGGCCGTTCTCGACCGGGATCCACACCGCCTGCCGGATGCCGGTCAGCACCGCGTCCTGCAGGGCGAACACGCACCACACCGTGACCGACGCACCGAAGAGGAGCCCGAGGCCCCACCCCCGCCCCACCACCGCCGGGAGCCCGAGGCTCGGGATGTGGAGGCCGATCAGGTAGAGGAGGCTGACCAGCGCGCCCGCCCCCCCGGCGAATCCGTACGAGATGACCGCCAGCCGGCGGGAACCGGTGCCGGCGTGCGGGATGAAGCGGGTGAGGGCCGCCTGGAAGGTGAGCTGCCCGCCGACCCCGGCCAGCAGCTGCATGAGGTTGATGGCGTCCACGCCCAGGCCCACGTTGGTCTTGCTGTAGAGGTGGGTGGCCAGGATCCAGTAGGCGAAGCCCAGCACGGACGTGAGACCCACGTTGACCACCAGGGCGTAGCCGTTGCGCAGCAGCGGGTCCCGCCAGTCGGCCAGCAGCCGGCGCACGGGGTGGCGGAGGAGGCTGACGGGAGGAGCCGGCGGGGCGGCGACTTCGGCCATGGCCGGCTAGCCCCGGCTCCGCTGGGTCCGGCGGGTGCGCACCCGGCTGCGCAGGTAGCACCACGGGCCGAGGAGCACACCCCCCATCTCGGTCAGGGTGAGCTGGCGGGGGAAGGTGGAGGTCTTCTTGTCGTTCTTGGCCGACCCCGGGTTGAGGAAGTACAGCGCCCCCCGGGGGATCCGGCGCAGCATGTCGAGGCGGTGCCCCGAGGTGGCCATCGTCTTGGTGAGCACGGAGGCCAGCCCGATGCCGTAGCCGCGGACCGTGCGGCGCAGGTCGTCGTACTCCCGCCGATGGCGGTGGCGGACCAGCGAGCGGGGCTCGTAGACCAGCCGGTGCCCGGCCAGCACGATGCGCAGGAAGGCGTCGAGGTCCTCGCCGCCCTTCGCCGGCGTGGCCGGGCCGAGCGACGTGTCGAACCCCCCCAGCGCACGCAGGATGGCGGGGTCGAAGGCGGCGCTGGCCCCGGAGCCGAAGCGCCCCACCGAGTACGGGTAGAGCGGGTCGTCGGGCGCGTACTCACCCAGGTCGAACACCTGCTGCTCATACCCCTTGTCGAACCCGCCGAACTCTTCGATCCAGATCTGGGCGGGCGTCTCCAGCTCGGCGGGCAGGATCATGCCGGTGACGCACGCCACCCCCGGGGCGGCCTGGAAGCCCAGTACCAGGCTGCGCAGCCACAGGCGGTCCACCACCACATCGTCGTCCAGGAAGGCCACCACGCCACCGGTGGCCTCGCGCAGGCCGCGGTTGCGCCCAGCGGACGCTCCCGGCGTGGTCTCGACCACGTAGGCCACCCGCGGGTCGTTCCCGAAGCGCTCGGCGATGGCGTCCCGGGTGGCCGAGGAGCTGGGGGCATTGTCCACCACGATCACCTCGAGGGACGGATAGTCGGCCGCCAGGACCGAGGCGACGCACTCGCAGACCGGGCCGGGGCGCTCATGGGTGGAGATGACCACCGAGGCAAAGGGGAACTCGGCATCGGGGTGGCGCTGGCAGGGGGGCCGGGTGCCGCCCGCCGTCCCCGTCACCAGTCCGCGGGTGCCGAGTGACTCCACCGGGTCCAGCCCGTCGTGGGCCAGGTGCCCCAGGAGGGGGCCGCGCAGCTCGGCCCATGCTGCCTCCGCCAGGGCGGCGGGCGGGACCGGGCCTTGGGCGAGATCGATCTCCAGCGTGCCCAGGGGCACGCCGTGCAGCCGGACGAGGACCAGGGCGGAGCGGGCGGCGGTGTCACCGGGCGCGCCCGGGTCCAGCGTGGGGAGGGGCTCGGACAGCTCGACGTCGAGCACCCGGGCAGGGGCCTGCATGGACTTCCAACCGGCCTTTCTGGCGAATCGGACAGTGAGGGCGCGATCGACCGCAGCTCCTCCGGCACATTGATTACACCTCGCCAAAGCGAGTGTGTCAACCACGGAGTAGACGGCTCTTCGTATAATTGCGATGCACCCTAATTCTTTCCGAGTGGCTATAAAGTTTCGATCCCGGGTTGCCGAAGAAAGGAGTTGGAATTAACGGGCAGCGTGCATGCCGGGGGGCAGAGCGGCCCGGGATCGCTACCGTGCCGGACACCCACATGGAGGACGAGTGAGTACCGACGCGCTGAGCTTCTCGGTGGTGGTGTGCGCCTACACCGAGAAACGCTGGGACGAGATCGTGGCGGCCGTGGCGTCGCTCCGGGACCAGACCCACCCCCCCGCCGAAATCGTCCTGGTGGTTGATCACAACCCCGACCTCTTTGCGCGCGCCCGCGCCGAGCTTGCCGGTGTGATCTGCGTCGAGAACGAGGGCAAGCAAGGCCTCTCCGACGCGCGCAACGCCGGCCTCCATGCCGCCCACGCCGACATCGTGGCCTTCCTGGACGACGACGCCGTCGCCGAGCCGGGCTGGCTGGCGCTGCTGGCGGAGGGCTATGCCGATCCCGCCGTCCTGGGCGTCGGCGGCTTCGCCCAGCCCGCCTGGCTGGCCGGGCGCCCGGCGTGGTTCCCCAAGGAGTTCGACTGGGTGGTGGGCTGCACCTACCTCGGGATGCCCACCACCGCCGCCGCGGTGCGCAACATGGTGGGCTGCAACATGTCGTTCCGCCGGGAGGTGTTCGACGGCCTGGGCGGGTTCAACGCCGCCATCGGCCGCCTCGGGACCCGACCGGTGGGCTGTGAGGAAACCGAGCTGTGCATCCGCCTCAGCCAGCACAATCCGGGGGCGGTGATCCTCTTCGACCCCCGGGCCGTGGTGCACCACAACGTCCCCGCCGGCCGGGGGACCTGGAAGTACTTCCGGGCCCGCTGCTACGCCGAGGGGCTGTCCAAGGCGGCGGTGGCCGACCTGGTGGGGGCGGACCAGGGCCTCAGCGCCGAGCGGCGCTACAGCACCGTGACCCTTCCCAAAGGGGTGCTGGCCGGTCTGGCGGCGGGAATCCGGGGCGATCGCTACGGATTTGCCCGGGCGGGCGCTATCGTTGCCGGGGTGAGCATCGCAACCCTCGGCTACGGTCTCGGCCGCCTGGCACCGAAGAGGTTCCTGTGAGGCGGCCCGCCCTCGATGCTACGCAGGGCGACACAGCCGGCAACGGAGCCGCCAACGGGCTCCTGCCGGGGACGGCCGTCCCCATCCTCCTGTACCACGGTGTCGGCTCCGATGCGTCCAGCGAGCTCCGCCGCTTCACGGTGTCACCGGCGGCCTTCGACCAGCAGATGACGATGCTCGCCGAGCAGGGCTACACCACCCTGACGGTCTCGGAGTTCCTGCCCGCCCTGCACGGCAACCCCGCCGGACTTCCGGCCCGGCCCGCGCTGATCACCTTCGACGACGGGTTCGCCAACACCCTCACCGAGGCGCTCCCCATCCTGGAGCGCCACGGGTTCGCCTCGACGCTGTACGCCACCACCGGCTTCATGGGCGACGGTGGGAAGGGGGGCAGGCGGGGGGTCAACCGGTCGGGCGACGCCATGCTCTCCTGGGATGAGCTGCGCGAGCTGGCCGAACGGGGCATGGAGATCGGGGCCCACACCCACAGCCACCCGATGCTGGACACCCTGCCGGCCGAGGCCGCCCGGGCGGAGATCACCGGGTCCAAGGACCTGATCGAACAGGCCCTCCAGGCCCCGGTGCGCAGCTTCGCCTACCCGCACGGGTACTCGAGTGCGGCGGTGCGCCGCATGGTGGCCACCGCTGGCTACACCTCGGCGTGCGCCGTGAAGAACGCCCTCAGCCACCCGGCCGACGACCGGTTCGCCATCGCCCGGCTGACCATCGAGGCAGGCCACAGCCTGGAGAACGTGGACGCCATGATCAGCGGCCGGACCACCCGGCTGGCGCCCTCCCGGGAGCACCTGCAGACCACCGGCTGGCGCTGGGCACGGCGGGGCATGGCCCTCTACCGGCGGGCCCGGGAACGACCGTGAGCACCTCCCACCGGGCCGCGGCGGGCCTCGGGCCGCTGGGCGGCTACTGGCGGCCGGCCACCGTCGCCATCCTCGTCGCCGGTGCCTTTGCCTTCCACGGGGCGGTCACGGGCAGCAGCCTGGGCGCCATCCGCGGGACCTTCACGCTGCTGCTCATGGGCTTCGGCCCCGGGTTGGCCATCATGGGGGTGCTGCGGGTGGACGACATGGTCCTGGAGCTGAGCCTGGCGCTGGCGCTCAGCCTCGCCATCGACACCTTGCTGGCCATGGGCATGATCCTGCTGCACCACTGGTCGCCCACCAACGGCCTGTTCCTGGTGATGGCGGTCAGCGCACTCGGGTGCCTCGTGCAGGCCAGCCAGGTGCGCCGCCTGAAGGCCAGGCCCCGCTACCAGACCGGGGAGCAGGCGTGAGCTCGGCCCTCACCAAGACCACGCTCACCTTCCTGGGCAGCCACAGCTTTGTCCGGGCCTCGGGGTGGGTGGCCGTCGTCGTGCTCACGCTGCTCATCATCCTGCTGGTGGAGAAGGAGGCCGTCCGGGCGGTCGTGCGCTCCGGCCCGCCCTCCGCCCGGCGGATCTTCGATGTCGCCGCCCTGCCGCTGCTCCTCACGCTGGCGATCGTGGTCATCCAGCGGTTCCGGGTGATCGGGTGACCGGAACGTGAGCACCGACCTGCTCTCCCCGGAGGGCGACCTGGATCCTGCCGAGCCGCGCCCCCGGCGCCGCGGGTCCCACGCCATCGAGTTGGGCTACGCCGTCGCCATCATCCTGGCCGAGCTGGTCGGCCTGCGGGACCCGCTGCTCAGCGGCGTCTGCCAGGGCGTCCTGCTGGTCGTGCTGATCAATCACTACGCCATGTCGGAGCGGGACGAGCGCCAGCCGCTGCTGCTGGCCATGGCGGTGGTGTGCCTGTACCGCGTCCTGGCCCTCACCCCCCTGTCCGGCGGCCACCTGGCCAACCGCCTGGCGGTCATCGGCGTCCCGGCTCTCCTGGCCGCTGTCCTGGCGATGCGCCTGCTGGGCTATCCCGGCATCGGGGGGCCGCTGCCCGACAAGCCCTCCTCGGGTGCCGTCCAGCTGGTGATCGGCCTGCTGGGGGTCCCGCTCTCCTATGCCGCCTACAAGCTCCTGAAGCCCACCACGGTGGTGACCTTCTCGGGCAACGGCCATACGACACTCTCCAATGTCATCACCGCCGTGACCGCGCTGGTGGTGTTCTCGGGCCTCACCGAGGAGCTCCTGTTCCGCGGCCTGCTCCACAGCGCGGCGAGGGCCACCTTCGGGCCGCTGGGCCTGTACGTGAGCTCGCTCCTCTTCGCCGCCGCCTACATCGGCACCCGCTCGGCCGCCTTCGTGCTGTTCGCCCTCGCCGTGGGGGCATTCTTCGGGTGGTGCGCCGAGCGCAGCGACTCCATCATCGGCGTGGTGCTGGCGCACGCGGTGATCAGCGTGGGGGCCTTCGTGGTGTGGCCGTCCCTGGCCAGCTCCATGGCCTCGCTGCACCTGTAGAACATAGCGGGCGTGCCAGAGGCCGCGTTCATCCGGCTGAGCCCCTGAGCCCGGGCGGCACGGCCCACGGGAGTAGGCTCCCGCCCATATGAGCCGGCTCCCGCGCCCGGTGCGCCTGGCGGTCGATGCCGTCGTGATCCTGGCGATCCTCGTGGGGGCCGGGGTGGCCCTGGCCAAGGTCACCGGGGGCCAGGCCACCCCCCGGACCACGACCCCGCCGCCCCAGAGCCCGGGCGTCAACCCGATCGCGGCCGAGAACCAGAAACTGGGCACCACGGACTGGAGGATCACCAACATCGCCGCCTCGGCGGGGATCGAAGGCTACGCCAGCCAGGTCAGCGCCCAGAAAGGCGACGCCGTCACCCTCTATGTCTCGACGTCCGCCGCCTCCTTTACCGTCCAGGCCTACCGTATGGGCTACTACGGCGGCCTCGGCGCCCGGCTCGTGTGGCAGTCCCCGCCGGAGAAGGGCAGCCTCCAGGCTGCCCCGACCGTCCAGAACGGCACCAAGATGGTGACCGCAGCGTGGCGGGCGTCGCTGACCGTGCACATCGACGCCGCCTGGACGCCGGGTGACTACCTGCTGAAGCTGGTGGGCAAGGGGGGTCAGCAGCGCTATGTCCCGCTGACGGTGGTGGACTACGCCAGCCGGGCGCCCCTGCTGGTCGTCAACGCCGTGACCACCTGGGAGGCCTATAACAACTGGGGGCAGTACAACCTCTACAACGGCCCCGACCAGTCCTTCGCGAGCCGGTCGCGCATCGTGTCCTTCGACCGGCCCTACGCCAGCGCCGGTTCGGCGTCCGACGCCCAGGACGGGTCGGTGGGTGACGGCTCGGGCGACTTCCTGGGCGACGAGTTCCCCCTCGTCTACTTCGCCGAGTCTTACGGCCTCAACGTCACCTACTTCACCGACGTGGACCTGGACACCCACGGCGCCCAGCTCGCCAGCCGCCACGCCGGGATCATCACCCTGGGCCACGACGAGTACTGGACGGCCGGGATGCGCTCGGCGGTGACCGGGGCGCTGGCCAAAGGGGTGAACCTGGCCTTCCTGGGGGCGAACGCCATGTTCCGCCAGATCCGCCTCCAGGCGGCGCCGTCCGGCCCCGCCGACCGGGAGATCGTCGACTACAAGGTGGCATCCGAGGACCCCCTGAACGGCAAGGACGACGCCCACGTCACCGTCAACTGGCGTGACCCGCCGGTCAGCCAGCCCGAGAGCTCGGTGATCGGGCAGCTGTTCGAGTGCAACCCGGCCACGCAGGCGCCCGGGGTCGTGGTGGACGCCGGCGCCTGGCTCTTCGCCGACACCGGCCTGGCCAACGGCGACGCGCTGCCCAACCTCATCGGTCCCTGGTACGACCGGGTGAACCTGGCCTACCCGACGCCACCCAACCTGGAGGTGCTCATGCACTCGCCGGTCACCTGCCCGGGGGTGGGGGCTAGTGACTCCGACATGACCTACTACGCCGCCCCCAGCGGTGCCGGGGTGCTGGCCACGGGCACGACGGGATGGGTCTGCGAGCTGACCGCTTCCTGCGTGCAGGACCCGCGCACGCACCCCGACCCGCGCATCCTGCAGGCAACCAAGAATCTATTGATCGCGTTTGGGTCCGGCCCCGCCGGCGAGGCTTATCCCTCTACCTCCAACCTTGCTGCGCTGGGAATCGCAGGGGCACAGCCAGCAAGATCCCCGTAACAAAACGACCGGGCCCTGGAGGCCCGGTCGCAGTGTTGCCTGGGTTGGTTCTTACCGCTCAGGCGCCCGTCTCGGCGGACGCCAGGCGGGTGAAGCGGGAGTGCAAGATGGTGTTGAGGACCCGCAGGCCGTCCCGCACCGGGTGCAGGTGCGAGGTGCCGTTCAGCCGCTCGGCCTCCTTGGAGGGGATCTCGGCGATCCGCAGGCCCCGGCGCAGCGAGTTGACCACGATCTGGGTCTCGATCTCGAAGCCGTCGGCGTCGAGGCGCATCGCCGGGATCGACGAGCGCCGCAGGGCCATGAAGCCGTAGCACAGCTCGGTGAAGTCGGCGGCGAAGAGCAGGTTCACCATGCCCCGGAGGCAGTAGTTGCCCAGCTGCCGGGTGGGGGTCAGGTCCGTGGAGCCGCCGCCCGGGCAGGCCCGGGAGCCCTTGACCAGGTCGTAGCCGGCGTCCACTGCCCGCACGTAGCTCTCGATCTCCTGGGGGTCCATGCTGCCGTCGGCGTCGATCATCACCACGACATCCTTGGTGGCGGCGGCGAACCCGGTGCGCAGCGCCACACCCTTGCCCTTGCGGAGGTCGGTGACGATGCGTACGTCGGGGCGGACAGCCTGCGCCACCTCGACGGTGCGGTCCCGGGAGCCCCCGTCAATGATGAGGATCTCGTCCACCCAGGTGGGCATGCGCTGCAGCACCCAGCCGATGTTGGCCTCCTCGTTCAGCGTGGGGATGATCACGCTGACCGTCGGCAGGCTGACCAGCCGGGGGTAACCGTCGAGGTCGCTCCACTCGGTGTCGAGCGAGTCCACCTGGGGGCCCGGCACCAGGGTGCCGGCGGCCTGCCGCCCACTGGCCTCGGGGCCAGCGTCGAGGGCGATGACCTTGTCGATGTCCTCCAGGAGCTCCCGCTCCGCCATCAGTTCGGCCATGAGCGTGTGGGCCGAAGTGGTGGTGGTCTCCAGTGCGTGGTCGAGGGCCGCGGTGTCGAAGGCCTCGGCCTGGACACGGGACCTGCGCTTCGGTGCCAAGAACAGCAGACGATTCGAAATCATAGCCACGAGAACAGTCCCCCCCCGGGTCCTCTGTCAGCGATTCGGACCTGCCAAGTGCTTCCCCTCACGGACGTACCTTCCTTCACCCAGCGCGTCGTTGAACGAGCAGTTAGCAACCAACCCGGGGTGCAGCAATCTGGCGGAATTGCCGGGAAATGAGGCGAGCACGAGTGTCCGACCGTGAGCACGTGTCACCAAGCGGCATCCGAGACCCCCTCGATCCCCAGTGCCGACCCGCCGACCAGGCCCCCCCGGTCTGCGGGTCGCCAACCCCCCTACACTTGATCCAGCACCACGTGCCCCCGGCTCCTCCACTCCGGGGGATGACCTAGTCCCCATGGGTGAGCCCGAAGTACGTAGTTGGTACCCTCACTCAGTCGGGGAAAGCGGCCGCGAACTTGAGTTAAAATTTTCTAAGGGGCTCAACCGGACCGGCGTGACCCGGCCCGCACGATCGTTTTGGGGCACGCCTGGGCAAAGCCAGCACGGCGCCTACCTGCCCGGGGTGGGCTTTGGTATAGTGGCCGTTCGCCCTGCTTCCGGGATGGTTGTCGCGCGTGGTACCGGGAACACGGCTGGCGCGCGCATGGGGGGTGGGCCTAGAGGAGCACGGGGAGCGTATGGCGAAGGGGAAGTCGACCAAAGAGGACGTCATTGAGGTCGAGGGCTCGGTCATCGAGACCCTCCCCAACGCGATGTTCCGGGTCGAGATCCCGGGGGGCCACAGAGTCCTCGCCCACATCGGCGGCAAGATGCGGATGAACTACATCCGGGTCCTGCCCGGGGACCGGGTTCTCGTCGAGCTCTCCCCGTATGACCTCACCCGTGGCCGCATCATCTTCCGCTACCGCTAGCCCCGCCCGACCACCCGCACCCGACCCGCACCGCCCGACCACGCACCACCAGGAGAAACCATGAAAGTGAAGCCCAGCGTCAAGCGCATGTGCGAGAAGTGCAAGATCGTGCGCCGCCACGGGCGGGTCATCGTGATCTGCTCCAACCCCCGCCACAAGCAGAGGCAGGGCTAGATGGCGCGCATCGCCGGTGTCGACCTCCCCCGGGAGAAGCGGCTGGAGATCGGCCTCACCTATATCTATGGGATCGGCCCTACCCGGGCCAAGGAAGTGGCCCGGGGAGCGATGGTCAGCCCGGATACCCGCGTGCGGGACCTGTCCGAGGACGAGATCGTGCGCCTCCGGGGCTTCATCGACGCACACTTCAAAGTCGAGGGCGACCTCCGCCGCGAGGAGAGCCAGCACATCAAGCGCAAGGTCGAGATCGGCTGCTACCAGGGCCTCCGCCACCGCCGCAGCCTCCCGGTCCACGGCCAGCGCACCCACACGAACGCCCGCACCCGCAAGGGCCCCAAGAAGACCGTCGGCGTGAAGCGCAAGAAGGGAAAGTAGAGACCACCGATGCCAAAGGCCAAGAAGCCCAAGCGCAAAGAGAAAAAGAACATCGTCCATGGGCAGGCGCATATCAAGTCGACGTTCAACAACACCATCGTCACCATCACCGACGGTGCGGGCAACGCGCTGTCATGGGCGTCGGCGGGCAACGTCGGCTTCAAGGGCTCCCGCAAGTCCACGCCGTTCGCCGCCCAGCTCGCCGCCGAGGCGGCCAGCCGCCGGGCGCAGGAGCACGGGGTGCGCAAGGTGGACGTGTTCGTGAAGGGGCCGGGCGCCGGCCGGGAGACCGCCATCCGGTCGCTGCAGGCCTCCGGGCTCGAGATCCTGGGCATCATGGACGCCACGCCGGTTCCACACAACGGGTGCCGCCCCCGCAAGCGGCGGAGGGTCTAGCCATGGCGCGTTACACCGGCCCCGTCTGCCGGCTCTGCCGGCGGGAGCGCATGAAGCTGTTCCTGAAGGGCACCCGCTGCATGGGCCCCAAGTGCGGCATCGAGCGGCGCCCCTACCCACCCGGCCAGCACGGCCGCGGGCGCATCAAGGAGAGCGAGTACCTGGTCCAGCTGCGTGAGAAGCAGAAGGCGCGCCGCATCTACGGCGTGCTGGAGAAGCAGTTCCGCCGCTACTACGAGGAGGCCGCCCGCTCCAAGGGCGTCACCGGCACCCGGCTGCTGCAGATCCTCGAGCTGCGCCTGGACAACGTCGTGTACCGGGGTGGTCTCGGCATGAGCCGGGACCAGGCCCGCCAGTTCGTCACCCACGGCCACTTCCAGGTCAACGGCAAGAAGGTGGACATCCCCTCGTACCGGGTGAAGTCCGGCGACGTGGTGGAGGTCCGGGAAAGGTCCCGCTCGGTCGGTCGTATCGTGGAGGCAGCGGCATTCGCCGCCGGCCGCCACATCCCGGACTGGCTGCTCCTGGAGGCGGGCGAGCTCAAGATCTCCGTCATGTCCGAGCCCGCCCGGGAGCTCATCGACATCCCTGTGCAGGAGCAGATGATCGTCGAGCTCTACAGCAAGTAAGCCAGCTCGCCAACAAGAGGCCGACCAGGCCCACCCAGAGCAGGAAGAGGAGAGGAGAGGTCCGCAGTGTCGATGGAATCCAGCCTGTTGATCGTGCAGCGCCCCCAGATCACCGTCGAGGAGGTCTCCGACCGCCGCGGCCGATTCGCCATCGAGCCCCTGGAGCCCGGCTTCGGGTACACGCTGGGCAACTCGCTGCGGCGCACGCTCATCTCCTCGATCCCGGGAGCAGCGGTGACCACCGTCCGCATCGAGGGTGTCGCCCACGAGTTCTCCGCCATTCCGGGCTGCAAGGAGGATGTCACCGACATCATCCTGAACATCAAGGACCTGGTCCTGCGCTCCGAGACCGACGACACCGTGACCATGCGGGTGTCGATCTCCGGGCCGAAGGAGGTCCGGGCCGCCGACATCCAGGTGCCCCCGGAGATCACGATCCTGAACCCGGACCTGCTGATCTGCACGCTGAACAAGCGGGGCCGGCTGGACCTGGAGATGACCGTCGAGCGGGGCCGCGGCTACGTGCAGGCGGACCGCAACAAGCCGGTGGGCGCCGCGATCGGCGTCATCCCCATCGACTCGATCTTCTCGCCGGTGCGCCGGGTGACCTTCACTGTGGAGTCCACCCGGGTGGAGCAGAAGACCGACTACGACCGCCTGGTGGTGGACATCACCACCAACGGCAGCCTGGATCCCAAGGAGGCCCTGTCGGCCGCCGGTGGGACCCTGGTCGAGTTGTTCCAGCTCTTCGCCGAGCTGGCCCAGGGCCCGGGCCTGCGCCTGGGTCCCGAGCCGAGCGAGGGGGGCCGCAGCGCCGACCTCCTCACCCCCATCGAGGACCTGGACCTCTCGGTGCGTTCGTACAACTGCCTGAAGCGGGAGGGCGTCACGACCGTGGGGCAGCTCATCGAGCGCTCGGAGGAGGACCTGCTGGACATCCGCAACTTCGGCCAGAAGTCCATCGAGGAGGTCAAGCAGAAGCTTGCCGAGATGAACCTGGGCCTGAAGCAGCGGGACTGGTCCTGATCTGATGCCGAAGCCCCCCAAGGGTTCCCGCCTGGGAGCGGGGCCCGCCCACGAGAGACTCATGCTGGCCGGGCTGGCGGCCGCCCTCTTCCGGGAGGAGCGGATCCGCACTACCGAGACGAAGGCCCGCCGGCTGCGGCCGGTCGCCGAGAAGCTGATCACCACCGCCAAGGAAGGCACGGTCGCCTCCCGCCGGCGGGCGCTGGCGGTGGTCGAGGACCGGGACGTCATCCACAAGCTGTACGCCGACATCGCACCCCGCTTCGCCGACCGCAACGGGGGCTACACCCGCATCATCAAGCTGGCACCCCGCAAGGGCGATGCGGCCCCCCTGGTGCTCATCGAGCTGGTGGAGGGCGCGGCACCCGAAGCGGCACCCACCGAGGAGGAACGCCGGCGCCGCCTGCTGCGCCGCCGTTCCCGCGCCGCCGGCGAGTCGAAGGAGGCCGAGGAGAAGCCCGCCCGCCGGGCCCGGGGGGCCACGGCTGCCGGGGCGGAGGACGCCGAGGACGTGGAGATCGAGGCGGCCGACGACGATGCCGACGAGGGCGAGGTCGAGGCAGCGGCTGCGGCCGACGAGACTGAGGACACCGGGGACTCGACGGACGGGTAGCTGCCCACCTACCGGCTGCTGATCGCCTACGACGGGCGCCCGTACCACGGTTTCGCCCGCCAGCCTGACCTCCGCACTGTGCAGGGCTCCCTGGAGGACGCCCTGTCTGCCGTGCTGCGCGTCCCGGTCACCACGACCGGAGCCGGGCGCACCGACGCCGGGGTGCACGCCCTGGCGCAGGTGGTGTCGTTTGCCACCCCGGAGCCGGCGGAGCCCTCCGAGGTCGTCCTGCGGCGGGTGAACGCCATGTGCGGGCCTGCCCTGGCCGTGCTGGCCCTCGAGGAGGCGCCCGAGGGCTTCGACGCCCGCTTCTCGGCGCTGGCGCGCAGCTACGAGTACGCCATCTTCACCCGAGAGGTCGTCGACCCCTTCTCCCGGTTCGTCACCTGGCACCACCCTGGCCCCCTGGACGAGTCGGCGATGCACGAGGGCGCCCAGGCGCTCGTGGGAGCGCACGACTTCTCGTCCTTCGGGCGCGTCCCCGAGGGCGGCAGCCCGGTGCGGGACCTGCGCTCGATCGCCGTGGAGCGCACCGGGGACCTGGTCACCGTGGCGGTGACCGCCAACGCATTCATCCAGCAGATGGTCCGCTCCATCGTCGGCACGCTGGTGCGGGTGGGCGACGGGGCGCGCCCGGCATCGTGGGTCGGCGAGGTGCTGGAGGCTCGGGACCGGGCGGCGGCGGGCCCGGTGGCGCCCCCCCACGGGCTGTTCCTGGTGGGGGTCGAGTATCCCCCCGAGGGCGACGAACCGGTCGACTGGGAGCGGGAATGAGGTCACTTTGCCCGCTTTTCGGGGGCGAATCGACCGCGATGCCTGCCCCGGCCGCCCACTGGTTGACGCTTCGGCCCATCCCCACTAGGCTGTCTCAGCTTTGACTACGTCTGCGGGCGAGCTCGCTTCGCCCCCTGTGGGACCAGTCCCCGTGACAGCCTCTCCCGAGGAGCGCGTCTGGTGGGTGGTCGACGCCGAGAACCAGGTTCTCGGCCGTCTCGCCGCGCAGGTTGCCCATGTGCTCCGGGGCAAACACAAGCCGTCCTGGGCGCCGCACCACGACGTCGGTGACTTCGTGGTGATCGTCAACGCCGCCAAGGTGCGGATGACCGGCAACAAGGTCAACCAGAAGGTGTGGTACCGCCACTCCGGGTACCCGGGCGGCCTGAAGGCCATCGGCTACAGCAAACTGCTCGGCGAGCGGGCCGACGTGGCCGTCGAGAAGGCGGTCAAGGGCATGCTGCCGCACAACCGCCTCGGCCGGGCGATGGGGCGCAAGCTGCATGTCTACACCGGCCCCACCCACCCCCACGCCGCCCAGCAGCCGCAGCCGCTGGCGATCAAGCCCACCAAGCCGGCGTCCGGCAAGCACAAGGGATAGAGCGACCATGGCGGTAAGCGAACTGGCCCGGGCGACCGGGCGACGCAAGGAAGCGGTGGCCCGGGTGCGCCTGGCGCCCGGCGACGGCAACTTCGACATCAACCGTGGTCGCAGCCTCGAGGACTACTTCCCCAACCTGGCGGTGCGCATGACCATCCTGGAGCCGTTGCGGGTGGTCGGCCGGGAGAAGGCCTACACCGTGTTCGCGCTCCTCGAGGGCGGCGGCACCACCGGCCAGGCGGGCGCCATCCGCCACGGGATCGCCCGGGCGCTGGTGGAGCTGGACCCGGAGCTGCGGGTGCCGCTCAAGCGGGCCGGCATGCTGACCCGGGACGCACGGGCCAAGGAACGGCGCAAGTACGGTCTGAAGAAGGCGCGCAAGGCCCCGCAGTACTCCAAGCGCTAGCCCGCCATGGGCCGGCTGTTCGGGACCGACGGCGTCCGGGGCATCGCCAACGTCGAGCTGACCCCGGAGATCGCCTTGGCGCTCGGCCGGGCGGCGGCCGCCGCGCTGGGCGCCCGCCACCAGCGCCCCAGCGTGCTGATCGTGCGGGACACCCGGCGCTCGGGTGACCTCCTGGAGGCTGCCCTGTCCGCCGGACTGCTCTCCGCCGGGGCGGATGTCACCCTGTGCGGCGTACTCCCCACCCCGGCGGCCGCCTTCCTGGCCACCGACCTCCGGGCCGATGCCGGGGCGGTGGTGTCGGCCTCCCACAACCCGGCGGAGCACAACGGGATCAAGTTCTTCGGCCGGGACGGCTACAAGCTGACCGATGCCGAGGAAGATGCCATCGAGGCCCTCGTGGGCCAGGAGGGCGAGGGGGTCATCGGCGGGGCGATCGGCCGGGTCACCACCGAGCCCGATGCCCAGGACCGCTACGTGGCACATGCGCTGCGCTCGCTCGAGGGACGGCGCCTGGAGGGCCTGAAGGTGGTGGTGGACTGCGCCCACGGGGCGGCCTACCAGACCAGCCCGCGGGCGCTCGCCGAGGCGGGGGCGGAGGTCATCGCGATCAACGTCCAGCCGGATGGCATGAACATCAACGTCGAGTGCGGCTCCACCTACCTGGAGGCGGTGGCCGAGGCCGTGGTGCGCCACCAGGCCGATGTGGGCCTGGCCCACGACGGCGACGCCGACCGGGTGCTGGCGGTGGATGCCCGGGGCAATGCCGTGGACGGCGACGCCATCATCGCCATCCTCGCCCTGGAGCTGCGGGAGCAGGGCCGCCTGCCGGGCAACGCCGTCGTCACCACGGTGATGGCCAACCTGGGCTTCCGGCTGGCGATGACCAACGCCGGGATGGACCTGGTGGAGACTGCGGTGGGCGACCGCTACGTGATCGAGGCGATGCGCCGCCACGGCGCCGGCATCGGCGGGGAGCAGTCCGGCCACGTGATCCTCGCCGACTGCTCCACCACCGGCGACGGGCTGATCACCGGCCTCCGGCTGCTGGGGCGGATGGCGTCCAGCGGCGCCCCGCTGGCCGAGCTGGCCAAGGTGGTGGAGCGCTACCCGCAGGTGCTGGTCAACGTGCCGGTGAAGGACCGGGACGCGCTGCCCGAGGCCATCGGCGTGTGGGAGGCCGTCGCCCAGATCCGCCTCGAGCTGGGCGACCTGGGCCGGGTGCTGGTGCGCCCGTCGGGGACCGAGGCCCTGGTGCGGGTCATGGTGGAGGCGGCCGACTCGGTCACCGCCAACGAGGCGGCGTCCACCATCGTCAACGTCGTCCTCCGGGAGCTGGGGGAGCCGGGGGCGTAAGCTCAAGTTTCAGCCCTCGTATCCGATACTTAGCAGGTAGCAAGGAAGGGGGGATGCGACTGGGGGACTCTGACCCGGAACCAGCGGCGAGCGTTGCTGGAGCAACACAACCAGCGCCTGGACTCGGCCGGCCGGTAGCACAGCGGCCCCGAGTTGACGAGGAGAGGGATCTCGAAACATTCGGCGGGTGACCTCCGGCTGGCTACGGTCGTAACGGTGCCGACAAACCGTGGGAGCGATCCCACGTGACAAACCGGCACCGACGTAGCGCAACTTCGCCGCGCGGACCCACGTGTGCTCTCTTGCGTAGGTAAAGGAGTGTGTCTCCGCTATGTGCGGCATTGTCGGCTATGTAGGTGACCGGTCTGCCCTCCCGGTACTGCTCGAGGGCCTGAAATCATTGGAGTACCGGGGCTACGACTCGGCCGGGGTGGCGCTGCCCGCCCACGGGGGCGGGCCAGGCCTCGAGGTGGTGCGCCGCGCCGGCAAGGTGGATGAGCTGGTGGCCGCCACGACCGGGCTGGCCAATGGCCAACACTCGGGCATCGGTCACACCCGCTGGGCCACCTGCGGCGAGCCCAGTGAGTCCAACGCCCACCCGCACCGGGACTGCAGCGGCAACCTCGCCATCGTCCACAACGGCATCATCGAGAACCACCTCCAGCTGCGGGCCGAGCTCATCGCCGCCGGGCACACCTTCGGATCGGCCACCGACTCCGAAGTGGTGGCCCACCTGGTCGAGTCCCGGTTGGCCGAAGCCGGCAGCCTCCTGGAGGCGGTCCGCCGGGCCGCCGCCCAGCTGCACGGGTCGTACGCCATCGTGGCCATCGACGCCCGCCAGCCGGGCACCATCGTCGGTGCCCGGGTCGATGCCCCGCTGGTGCTGGGGCTGGGCGACGGCGAGTACTTCCTGGCCTCCGACGTCGCCCCGCTGCTGCGCTACACCCGCAAGGTGGTCTGGCTGGCCGACGGCGAGGTGGCCCAGCTCTCCCCGAGCGGGGTGCGCATCGTGGGTATCGACGGCGCCGAGCATCCCCCTACCTCCACCGAGGTGGCCTGGGACCGGGAGGCGGCCGAGAAGGCGGGCTACGACACCTTCATGCTGAAGGAGATCCACGAGCAGCCCGGCGCCCTGCGGGACACGCTGCGGGGCCGGGCGGAGCCCACCGGCGAGCTGAGCCTCACCGAGCTGGCCCTGAGCCCGGAGGATGTGGCGGGGGTGGACAAGATCTTCATCGTCGCCTGCGGGTCCTCCTACCACGCCGGGCTGGTGGCCAAGTACGCCTTCGAGCGCTGGGCCCGCATCCCGGTGGAGATCGACGTCGCCAGCGAGTTCCGCTACCGGGACCCGGTGTTGAACACCAAGACGCTGGTGGTGGGGATCTCGCAGTCCGGGGAGACCGCCGACACCCTGGCCGCGGTGCGCTACGCCCGCCGGCAGGGCGCCCGCACCGTGGTGATCACCAACGTCGTGGGCTCCAGCCTGTCCCGGGAGGCCGAGGGGGTGCTCTACACCCACGCCGGGCCGGAGATCGGAGTGGCCGCCACCAAGACGCTCACCACGCAGATCGTGGCCCTCTGGCTGCTCGGCCTGTGGTTCGCCCAGGCCATCGGGTCGATGGCCGGCGACGACGCCGCCGAGGTGGTGCGCGAGCTGTGGCGCATCCCCGAGCTTATGGAGGCGGTGCTGGTGGACGACTCCCGGGTGCGGGCCGTGGCCGAGCGCTTCGCCTCCGCCACCGGGTGGCTGTTCATCGGGCGGGGGGTCGGGTACCCGCTGGCGCTGGAGGGGGCCCTGAAGCTCAAGGAGATCTCCTACCTGCACGCCGAGGGCTTCGCCGCAGGTGAGATGAAGCACGGCCCCATCGCCCTGATCGACAAAGGGGTGCCCGTCGTGGCCATCGCCACCCACAGCCGGGTGCTGGGCAAGCTGATCTCCAACGTGGAGGAGGCACGGGCCCGGGGGGCGGCCGTGGTGTGCATCGCCCAGGAGGGTGACGAGCGCGTGCTGGGCGTGGCCGAGGAGGTCTTCGTGGTGCCCCAGACCGCCGAACTCCTCTCGCCCATGCTGGACCTGCTGCCGTTGCAGCTCCTGGCCTACTACGTGGCCACCCAGCGGGGGCTGGACCCCGACCGGCCGAGGAACCTGGCGAAGTCCGTCACGGTGGAGTAACCGCTCATCGGCGACGGCGAGGCCCTCGCCTCGGCCCTGGCCAAGATCGAGCATGGCATGCGGGCGGTGCCGATGAACGTGCCGCCGGCCCCGCCCAGAGTGGGTGCGGAGATTGGGCCACCAGCCGCATTCTTGGGAGCATGAACCACCGTATATAGGTGGCTCAGCGTCACAGGAAGCTCCGGAAGTGGCGGCGATGGCATCCAGGCGGGGTTCCACAGGCAGATCACAGGGAATGCTGATGTTGACCTCAGGCCGCCCTGCGACGATCCCTCTGGGGGTACGCTCGGGCGCGGTGGACGCATGACCGGCGCGGAGACCTGGGCTGCCGACCTGGCGGGCGGCGCGCTCATCGTGCTGACCTCCCGCAGCGTGGCCCGCACGCTGTTGATGCCGGGCAGCCGGGCGGGGCTGCTGCTGCGTTGGATCGACGACGCCACCGACCGGATCTTCCGTGGCATCGCCCACTTCGTGGAAGGCCACGAGCGGCGCAGCCGGTTCCGGGCCGTCCATGCCCCCCTGATCCTGGCCACCCAGCTGTGGACCTGGCTGGCGCTCTATGGCCTCGCCTTCGCCCTGCTGCTCTGGCCGGTCCTCCACGGGTTTGGTGCGGCGCTGCGCGAGTCGGGGTCATCGTTGCTCACGATGGGGTTCGCCGCCAGCCGGGGCGGGCCGGCGACGACGCTGGACCTGGCGGCCGGGGCCACCGGGCTGATCGTCATCGCCCTGCAGATCGCCTACCTGCCCACGCTGTACACCGCCTTCAACCGCCGGGAGGCCGAGGTGACCCTGCTCGCCGTGCGGGCGGGCTCGCCGGCCTGGGGTCCCGAGCTCCTTGCCCGGGCGCAGCTCATGGGGGGGCTGCCCGAGCTCCCCGCCCTGTACGCCACCTGGGAGCGCTGGGCGGCCGAGCTGTCCGAGAGCCACTCCAGCTACCCCGTCCTCATGCGTTTCCAGTCCCCCAGGCCGCTCACCTCCTGGCTGATCGCCCTGCTGGCCACCCTGGATGCCGCCGCCCTGCAGGCCGCCATCTCGGGCGAGGTGGCCCTGCAGGCCCGCCTCTTCCTGCGCATGGGGTTCGGCTGCCTGCAGCAGCTGGCTTCGACGGTCGGGATCCCCTACAACCCCGACCCCCGGCCTGACGACGGCATCCGGCTGACCCGGGAGGAGTTCGATGTGGGCATCGCCCGCATGCAGGCCTACGGGTACCCGATCAACCGGCCGGTGGACGAGGTGTGGGTCCATTTCCAGGGGTGGCGGGTGAACTACGAGTCCATTGTCTACGCCCTCGCCTACGGGATCGATGCCCCCCCGTCCCTGTGGTCGGGGCCCCGCCGCTACCCCACCGATCCCATCCCGCCGGTCCGCCTGCTGGACCGGACCCCGGATGACCCCGACGGGGCCCGCCGGGTGCCGTGGGGCGGGTCGTTGAAGGACACGCGGGCCCGGACGCCCCGGGCGGCAGTCCGGGAGGTGGAGCGGGCCGAGCAGCGGGCCGATGAGCCCGCCGAGACCGGCGGACCGGCGGCCGAGTAAGGCCAGGACCGCTCGGCTCGGCGCGGGCTGGGGGCTGGCGCCAGCCGTGCGGCGCCTAGAATGGCCCGGTGCAGCCTGTCCTGACCCCGGAAGAGATGGGGGCGGCCGACCGGGCCACGATTGCCGCCGGTACCCCTTCCCATTCCCTCATGGAGCGCGCCGGGCGGGCAGTGGCCCAGGTGGCCGTGGGGATGGCCGGTGGAGCCTACGGGCGCCGCATCCTCGTGGTCTGCGGGCGGGGCAACAACGCCGGGGACGGCTTCGTGTCCGCCCGCCTGCTGGCGGACTGGGGGGCCTATCCCGTGGTCGCCTGCCTCCACGGCCCCGACGAGCTCTCGGGCGACGCCCTCACCAACTTCCACAAGCTCAAGAACATCCGCCGCTTCCGCTCCGAGCCCATCAGGTTCGCCCGTGAGCTGGCCCAGTGCGATCTCGTGGTCGATGCCCTCTTCGGGACCGGCTTCCGGGGGTCGCTGACCGGGCCGGCCGCCGACGCCGTCAACGCCATCAACGCCCGACGCCGCCCCGTCCTGGCGGTCGATATCCCCAGCGGCGTGAACGGCGCCACCGGCGAGATCGCCGGCCCCGCGATCCACGCCGATGTCACCGTCACCATGGCGGCCCGCAAGCTGGGCCTGCTCTTGTACCCGGGATCGGCTGCTGCGGGGCGGATCGAGGTGGTGGACATCGGCATCGCCATGCCGTCCCCGCCCGCGGTGGCGGGCATGCCGGAGGAGGGCGACGTGGCCGCCGCCCTCGGCCCCCGCCCGCTCGACGCCCACAAGCGCAGCGTGGGCACCGTCTTGGTGGTAGCCGGGTCCCGGGGCATGATGGGCGCCGCCGCGCTCGCCACCCGGGCAGCCCTGCGGGCGGGGGCCGGGCTGGCGGCGCTGGCGACGATCCGCTCGGTGGCCTCGGCTCAGGACCTCGGTGTGCTGGAGGCCACCACCCTCGGCCTGCCCGAGACCGCAGAAGGGACGCTGGGGGCGGGGTCCGTCGCACCGGTGCTGGCCCGGGCAGAGGGGGTGTCGGCCGTGGCCATCGGCCCCGGGCTCACCGCCGCACCGCAGACGGCGGAGGCCGTCCGGGCGCTGGCGCAGCAGCTCGGCCGCCCGCTCGTCCTCGACGCCGACGGGCTCAATGCGATTGCCGGCGACACCGACATCCTCGCCGCCCGCCTGGCCCCCACCGTCGTGACCCCGCACCCCGGGGAGCTCAGCCGCCTCCTGCAGACCTCCACCGCCGCCATCCAGGCCGACCGCCTCGGCTCGGCCACCACGGCGGCCCGCCTCCTGCATGCGGTCGTGGTGCTGAAGGGCTACCGCAGCATCGTGGCCTCCCCGGGGGGCGAGGTGGCGGTGGTGACCACCGGCGGCCCGGCCCTCGCCACCGGCGGGACCGGCGATGTGCTGACCGGCGTGACCGTGGCCTTCCTCGCCGCCGGGCTCGCCCCGTTCACTGCGGCCTGGGCGGCGGCCTGGGTGCACGGCCGGGCGGGCGACGTCCTCGCCCAGCGCATCGGCGTCCGGGGTACGCTCGCCGGCGACCTGCCCGACGCGGTGGCAGGGGTGCTGCGCGAGCTGGAGGGGGCATGGTGACCAGGGAGGGGAATGCTGTGTGCATGCGCTATGACCGCCCCGCCGGCTGGGCCTGCGGCGAGTCTGTGAGTGCTGAGGCCCGCATGGCACCCCCAGGCACTCACAGACAACTTCCGAGGGGGAGGCGGCCGTGAACCTGGACCGCGACGAGCTCACCGTCTGGGCCGAGGTGGACGTCGGCGCCATCCGGCGCAACACCGAGCGCCTGCGCGGCCTGCTCAGCCCGGGCACCGAACTGTTGGCGGTGGTCAAGGCGGACGGCTACGGCCACGGAGCGATCGCGGTCGCCCGCGCTGCCCTGGCCGGGGGTGCCGGCTGGCTGGGCGTCGCCCGGGTCCACGAGGGTGAGGCCCTGCGGGAAGCCGGGATCACCGCTCCCATCCTGCTGCTGGCCGAGCCGGTGGCGGGCGCCACCGCCAAGGCGGTGGCACTGGGGCTGACGCCCACGCTGTACACCGCGGAAAGTGCCCGCCGGATCGCCGCCGCCGCCCGCCAGGCCGGGACGAAGCTGCCTGTGCACGTGAAGGTGGACACCGGCATGCACCGCTACGGAGTGCCGCCCCACGCCGTCCCCGGGTTCCTGGAGGGCCTCCGGGATGAGCCCGCTCTCGATCTACAGGGGATCTGGTCGCACTTCGCTGTGGCCGAGGATGTCCTCAACCCCTACACCAAGGCCCAGTTCGAGGCCTTCTCCGATGTCCTCGAGGGCCTGGGGCGCCGGGCTGACGGGCTGATCCGCCACATGGCCAACTCGGCCGCCACGCTGAGCTTCCCCGAGGCGCACCTCGACATGGTGCGCTCCGGCATCGCGGTGTACGGCATCCACCCGGACCCCGGCCTCGCCGACCGCCTGGAGCTGGAGCCGGCGATGTCGTTCCGTACCCGGGTGGGGTTCACCAAGACCCTGGCCGCCGGGGAGTCCGTGTCCTATGGCCAGCGCTACGTGATGCCGGCCGAGGGCCACGTGGCCAGCATCCCGTGCGGCTACGCCGACGGGTTCCGCCGGGCACTCACCAATCAGGGCGAGGTGCTGATCCGGGGGCGGCGCTACCGGGTGGCGGGCACCGTGACCATGGACCACCTGATGGTGGACGCCGGTGAGGACGAGCTGGCCCCGGGGGACGAGGTCACCATTCTGGGCCGGCAGGAGGGCGACGCGATCACCGCCCAGGAGGTGGCCACCCGGCTGGGGACCATCCCCTATGAGGTGGTCTGCGGCCTCAGCGCCCGGGTTCCGCGGCTTTACGTGGACTCCTAGAGCCCGTCCCCGCACTGGGTTCGTCAACCCCCCCCGCCGGTATCATGACCGTGAGGAAGCACCACAGGGACTGCCCGCGCGTGCCGCCCAGAGCCGGGTGGGGCGAGCGGTGCACGGGCTCGGCAAACGGCGGAGCCGGAGGCGGAGCGCCATCTCGGCGAGGGGAGGGGCGGTGACCTGGGAGACGCTGGCCGAGGTTCGCGCCGAGGCGCTCGGCTGCACCCGGTGCCGCCTGTCAGCCGGCCGCACCCAGGTGGTCTGGATGGACGGCAACCCTGACTCGTCGCTCATGTTCGTCGGGGAGGCCCCCGGGTTCCATGAGGACCGCCAGGGGCTGCCCTTCGTCGGCGCCGCCGGGCAGCTGCTGGACAGCATGCTCGCCACCATCGGCCTGGACCGCACCGGGTGCTGCATCTGCAATGTCCTCAAGTGCCGGCCGCCGGGTAACCGGGACCCGATGCCGGACGAGATCGACGCCTGCCGCCCCTACCTTTCGGCGCAGCTGGGCTTCATCAAGCCCCGGGTGATCGTCACGCTGGGCAACTTCGCCACCCGGTTCGTCCTGGACCGCCAGGTGTCGATCTCCCGGGTGCGCGGGCAGCGCTTCACCATCGGCGGAGCCACCGTCGTGCCCACGTTCCACCCCGCCGCCGTGTTGCACGGGGGCGGCGGCGCCTCCCCGCAGATGACCGCCCTGCGGGACGACTTCGCCCTGATCGCAGCCATCCTGGCCGAGCCGCCCCCCGCCCCGCCCGCCCCGCCTGAGCCCCCCGAGGCGCCCGCCCGGCGGGCCGACGGGAGTGAGGCGGCGGAGCTCGAGCCCTACGAGCAGGACGCCCTCTTCTGATGCCGCCCTTCCCACCCGGGCATCTCCCGGGCCGCTTCCCCGGCGCCTCGTCCAACCACCGGTCTCTGGAGCTGGAGTCCGGGTCGCCTGAGCAGACCCGGCGCCTGGCGATGTCGCTCAGCCCGCTGCTGCACCCGGGCGACGTTGTGGCGCTGGGTGGGGACCTGGGCGCCGGCAAGACCACCTTCGTCCAGGGCCTGGCGGCCGGGCTGGGGATCCCGGACCGGGTGACGAGCCCGACCTTCATCCTGATGCGCGAGTACCTTGGGGGCCGGTACCCATTGATCCACATGGATGTCTACCGCCTGGAGCGGATGCAGGAGGTGGTGGACCTGGGCTACGACGAATTCCTGGACCCGGGCCACATCGTCGTGGTCGAGTGGGGGGACATGGTGGAGCCGCTGCTGCCCAAGGAGCACCTCAGCATCCACATGCGCTACGGCGCGGCGGGCGATCCGTTCGGCCCGTCCCGGGACACCGTGCGCCAGATCTCGCTCCGGCCCCACGGGGCGCTGTGGGAGAAGCGCATGCAGACCGCCCAGGTGCTCGTCGAGGGCGTGGTCTCACCCAGTCCGGGCCCCGATGACGGCCCCGACCACCCGCGCGGGGAGGGCCGCTAGATGCTGGTGCTGGGCATCGAGACCTCCACCCCCCAGGCGTCGGTCACCATCGGCTCCGAGCAGGGCATCATCGGCTCCTGCACGATCTCCCGAGGGGCGGCCTACGGCGAGTTCCTGCTGCCCGCGGTCGAGTTCCTCATGCGCCAGTCGGGGCTCACCTACCGCCAGCTCTCCGCCCTGGCGATCGGCCTGGGGCCGGGGCTCTTCACCGGCATGCGGGTGGGCGTCGCCACCGCCAAGACCCTGGCCCAGGCGCTCTCGGTGCCCATCGTCGGGGTGCCCTCCCTTGATCTGCTCGCCTTCGACGCCCGCTACACCGCCAAGGTGATCTGCCCGGTGCTGGACGCCAAGCGGGGCGAGGTGTTCTTCGCCTTCTACCGCCAGGTCCCGGGAGGCATCACCCGGGTCAGCGAGTACCAGGTCGGCTCGCCCGAGCGCCTCGCCGCCGAGTTCGACGCCCAGGGGTCCGAGGTCCTCGCCATCGGGAATGGGGCCCTGCTGTACCGGGCTAAGCTGGAGGTGGCGGAGAGAGTGGAGTTGGGCACGATGACGCATGCATTCCCCCGGTCGGCCGCACTGATCGATCTCGCCCTGCCCCGCCTCGTCCGGGAGGACTTCGACCGCCTGTTCGATATCGAGCCCATGTACATGCGGCGCACCCAGGCCGAAATCAACTGGGACGCCCGCAGCCTCCGGTGACCTCCCGATGAGCGCCCTTCCCCACCCGCCCCAGATCGACCCGCAGGCCGTCGAGCTGGTGGTCATGCGCCGCCGCCACCTGCGCCAGGTGCTGCGCATCGAGTCACAGGTGTACCCCCGGCCGTGGAGCGCAGCCCTCTTCCTGCAGGAGATGAGCCGCAAGACCGACCGGGCCTACCTGGTAGCCCGTTACGACGCCCAGGTGATCGGGTACGGGGGCGTCATGATCGCCCCGCCGGAAGCCCACATCACCACGATCGCGGTCGATCCCGGCTACCACCGCAACCACATCGGGACCAAGCTCATGCTGGGCCTCATCGACTCCGCCACGAACCGGGGGTGCCGCTCGGTGTCGCTCGAGGTCCGCAAGTCCAATCTCGGGGCCCAGAAGATGTACGAAGCCTTCGGGTTCCGCCCGGTGGGCGTGCGCCGGGGCTACTACGTCGAGACCGGCGAGGACGCCATTGTCATGTGGGTGGAAGGGGTGGACCTGCCGAAGTACGGCGAGGTCCTCGACCGCCACCGGGCCACGATCACCCACGTCGGCGGGGGTGATGCCGGTGCCTCCTAGCCGCTCCTCCGAGTCCGCGGTGGCCGGGATCGTCGAGGTCCCGGTGCGGGAGGATCTGCGCAGCGACCTCGACCTGGGGCCGGATGACCCCGAAGGCCTGGGGGTCGAGCCCCTGCCCGAGCGCCAGGTATTGGGCGACCTCCAACAGGAGACCCTGATCCTGGCCATCGAGACCTCGTGCGACGAAACCTCGGTGGCGGTGCTCCAGGGCGAGAGCAAGCTCCTGGCCAATGTCGTGTCCTCGCAGTCGGCTCTCCACGAGCGCTACGGCGGCATCGTGCCCGAGCTGGCCTCCCGGGCGCACGTCCAGGCGATCAACCCGGCCCTGGCCGAGGCGTTGCGCCAGGCCGATGTCACCTTCTGGGACCTCGACGCCGTCGCGGTCACCATAGGCCCCGGCCTCATCGGGTCCCTGGTGGTCGGTGTGGCGGCGGCCAAGTCGCTCGCCGCCCTCCTGGAGGTGCCTCTCGTCGGGGTCAACCACCTGGAGGCCCACATCTACGCCAACTTCCTGGAGCACCCGGCGTGCGAGCCGCCGCTCATCGCCCTCATCGTCTCCGGGGGCCACACCATGCTGGTCCACATGCCCGCCCACGGCGAGTACGAGCTGCTGGGCGAGACGCTGGACGATGCCGCCGGCGAGGCCTTCGACAAGGTGGCCCGCTACCTGGCCCTCGGCTACCCGGGCGGGCCGGTGGTGGACAAGATGGCGGCCAGCGGGAACCCGATCGCCATCGCCTTCCCCCGCCCGATGCTCCGGGAGGGCTACGACTTCTCCTTCTCCGGCCTCAAGACTGCGGTGCTCACCTACGTCGAGGGCCAGCGCCGGGCGGGCAACGAGCCCGACACCGCCGACCTGTGCGCCTCGTTCCAGGAGGCCCTGGTGGACTGCCTGGTCACCAAGACCCTGAAGGCGGCCCGGGAGCGGGAGGTCCCCACGGTGGTGATCGCCGGCGGCGTGGCGGCCAACTCCCGGCTGCGGGAGGCCATCGGCGTGGGCTGCGAGCAGGCCAACCTGCGCCTGTTCTACCCGTCGCCCGGGCTCTGCACGGACAACGCCGCCATGGTGGCCGGCTGCGGGTACCATCGCTACCGCCGGGGGGTGCGGGCCTCGCTGGACGTCAGCCCGGACCCCAACCTGCCCATCGTCTGAGCTCCGCTCGCGCTCCGCGCCCTTCTGAGGTCGGGTTTGACGCTCGGGGGTGCCTCCGGTAGCATGCCATTAGCACTCTGGAGGTTTGAGTGCTAACCGACACCACAGGGTTCGAATACCAAGAGGAGGTACGGAATGAAGCTGCGGCCACTAGGCGACCGGGTACTGGTCCGGGTCGAGGACACCGAGCAGGCCTTGCCCTCCGGGCTGGTCATCCCAGACACCGCCAAGGAGAAGCCCCAGGAGGGCGTCATCGTCGCGGCCGGTCCGGGCGCCTACCACGAGGGCACGCGGATCCCGCTGGACGTCAAGGAAGGCGACAAGGTCATCTTCTCCAAGTACGGCGGCACCGAGGTGAAAGTGGATGGCGAGGACCTGCTGATCCTGTCCGAGCGGGACATCCTCGGGGTGATCAGCTAACCGTCACGACCCAGCTGCTCGGTTGAAGGCCCCGCTCCGGCGGGGCCTTTTCGCGTCTCCGGTGCGGCCCGGTCTGCCTCGCCCGCGCAATGCGCCGAGATTGAACTCTTCAGCGGATGGGAATATCGCTCATCAGGCGTGGTCGCGCGCGAGCACAGCCACGCCGCAACGGAGGGGCCGGGTCGCGGCCCCCGGGTGAAAGGAGTGGGCCTGTGCGGCATCGTCTGGTGCTCTTCGTGGTGGTGGGGATGGTACTGGCTGGCTGTTCGAAGTCCACGACCTCGACGAACAATTCACCGGGGAGTTCCAGCGCCCCGCCCCCGAGCCCGACGCCCACCGCCGCCTCGCTCACGCTACAGCAGATGCCCACCGGCACCGCCACCCTGACCTGGGACCCGACCACCAAGGTGATCAGCGCAACGGTCAACATGGTCGGCTTCACGCCCGGCAGCGCCCACGCCATGCACATCCACACCGGGAGCTGCCTCAACCAGGTGAACCCGCCGGTGATCCCCTTCCCCGACCTGACGGCGAATGCAGCCGGGGCAGTGAGCGAGACGGTGAAGTCCACCGCGGTGGCCGGCGGGATCCCCGCCAGCGGCTACCTGAACGTCCACCTGGCGCCCGGCGCCCAGTTGGGGAGCCCGGGCTCGACGAGCTTCACGCCCATCGCCTGCGCCGACCTGCCGACCAGCACCGCCACAGGGGCCACAGGGGCCACGGGGGCCACGGGGGCCACGGGCACGGCGACCCCGACCTCCACCTCGTCCTCGACCTCCACGGCCACGCCTACCAGCACGGCCAGGCCTACCAGCACGGCGTCGACCAGCTCCAAGACCGGACCCATCACGCTCACGATGCAGGCCCTCCCCCAGCCCGGCCAGCACCCCCAGGGCACCGTCAGTGACCACTACGACGCCACTGCCCACACGCTCACCGTGAACATCAACGCCACCGGGCTGCCCACCAGCACGGCCCACGCCGCCCACGTCCACTCCGGATCGTGCGCCGCCCAGGGCCCGGTGGTCTACATGCTGAGTGACCTGATGGCGGACGCCACGGGCAACGCCACGGGCAGCTCCACGGTGACCGGCGTCATGACCGCCCCGCCGGCCACCGGCTGGTACGTCAACGTGCACATGGGGTCGGGCGCCGCCATAACCACGCCCAACGGGCAGCCGACGCTGGTGTTCCAGCCCATCCTCTGCGTGGATCTGCCCGGGTAGCGCACGGGCGGTCGCCGGCCGGCCCCGGAGCGTCGGTGGGGCCGGCCCGGCGGCCGGGCCGCCTTACGGCAGGTAGTTCATCGGGTTGTTGGGCACGCCGTTGATGCGGACCTCGAAGTGGAGGTGCGGCCCGGTGCAGTAGCCGGTGCAGCCCACGTCGCCGATCACCTCGCCCTGGCTGACGTGGCCACCGTCGATGATCTTGCGGCTCATGTGGGCGTACAGGGTCGATACCCCATTGCCGTTGTCGATGATCGAGCAGATCCCGTATCCGGTCCCGCACGAGATGCTCAGCACCGTCCCGTCCTTGGCCGCATGGATGGGCGTGCCGGTGGACGCGCCGATGTCGATCCCGTAGTGGAAGCCGCCCCGGCGGGGGCCGAAGGGCGAGGTGATCGGCCCGTGCACCGGCCAGGCCAGGCCGGCCCCGGAGACGGCGCCCGAGCCGTGCGAGAGCGAGGCGTCGTTCTCCAGGGCGTTGGTCAGGTCGACCGACTCCTGGGTGAGCTCCTGCTCGTCCTTCAACTCCTGGGTGATCTCGGCGTTGACCGCGTCCAGGGCGGCCTGGCGCTGGGCCTTGGCACCGTTCAACAGGTCGCCCCGGGCACTGAGGGCGCCCTCCTTCGCCTGCAGGGCGCTCTCGGATGCCTGCAGATCGGCCTGCTCCACGCCGATGGCGTCCTTCAGGCGCCGGGTCTGGATCATCACCTTGGCATCGATCTGCGAGGCGATCTGCCACACCACGGTCTGGCGCTCCAGCTGGCCGATCGAGCGGGCGGACAGCAATGAGGTGAGCGTCTGGGCCGGGCCCGCCTCGTAGATGCTGCGGGCACGCGTGTCAGCCGCCGCCTGCGCGCTCTGCTCCTGGGACTGGAGCTGGGCGATCTGGGCGTTGTCAGTGGCGATGTCGCTTTTCAGGTTGTACACCGACTGGGTGTTGACCCCCAGCTGGCGGTTCAGGGTGTCGATCTGCTTGTTCAGGGCCGCGACCTGCGACTGGATCACCGACTGCTTGCCTTTGGACGCCGCCAGCTTCTTTTCGATCGCGGCGAGCTGCGCCCGAGTCTGGTCCAGCTGGCTCTGGTCACTGCCGCTGCTGGCGCCCGCGGGCGCAGCCACCACAACCAGGCCGAGCAGGGCAATGGCGACCGACCAGGTCGTCAACGTCCGGAGGAATGCCCGCGTGGGCCCGGGAAGGCGCCCAGATGGGCGCGCGAAAACGCCGTGGGGCTGCATGCGGGAGCCACGGTAGCGGCGCGCCGCGAGCCCTGTCAAGGTGATAGCCTCCCCGGCCTCAGTCAGCGCTTCCCGTCAGGTGGTCTGCGCGTGCCCACATTCCACAAGCTGATCGGCGGGGCCCTCATTGCGATCTTCTTCGTTCTGTTCGTGTGGGGCACCCTGTTCTGGATCCGCAACAAGGACCCCGGCCCCGGCTTCTGGGGCCTGCTGGCGGTGGGCCAGGTGGCCATCGGGATCCAGGTGGTGGCCGGGATCATTCTGCTGCTCCTGGGCAACCGCCGGCCCTGGCTGCACTACTCCTACGGCGGCTTCACGGTGCTGGTGCTCTATGTCGCCCACCGGGTGGCCAAGAGGTTCACCGGCGTCGAGTGGGCGGTGTTCGGCGTCGCGTCCCTCTTCGTCACCGGCTTGCTGATCCGGGGCTACATGACGGGCATCGGCATGGGGTAGGGCGCAGTCCGGTAAGGCGCAGTCTGACCTACCACACCTGGTATAAAAGAGCCCACCGACCACTACAGGAGCCACCACACATGGATCTCGAGATCGGCATTGGCAAGACGGCCCGGCGGGCCTACGGATTCGACGACATCGCCATCGTGCCCTCACGGCGGACCCGGGATCCCGACGACGTGGACCTGAGCTGGGAGATCGACGCCTACCGCTTCACCCTCCCGCTCATGGCCGCCGCCATGGACGCCGTCGTGTCGCCCTCCTCGGCCGCCGAGATCGGCCGGCTGGGCGGGCTCGCCGTGCTGAACCTCGAGGGCCTGCAGACCCGCTACGAGGACGTGGACACCGTCCTGGAAGAGATCGCCGCCGCCCCCAAGGAAACGGCGACTGCCCGCATGCAGGAGCTCTACACCGAGCCGATCAAGCCTGAGCTGATCCACAAGCGCATCGGCCAGATCAAAGAGGCGGGCGTCATCGCCGCCGCCAGCCTCACGCCCCAGGCGGTGACGAAGTACGCCTCGCTGGTGACCGAGGCCGACCTGGACATCCTCATCATCCAGGGCACCGTGGTGTCGGCCGAGCACCTCTCGGCGCACACCGAGCCCCTGGACCTGAAGAAGTTCATCGCCACCTACGACCTGCCGGTGATCGTCGGCGGATGCGCCTCGTACCAGGCCGGGCTGCACCTGATGCGCACCGGAGCGGTCGGCGTCCTCGTGGGCGTCGGCCCCGGTGCCGCGTGCACCTCCCGCCAGGTCCTGGGCATCGGGGTACCGCAGGCCACCGCCATCGCCGACGTGGCCGCCGCCCGGATGCGCCACCTGGACGAGAGCGGACGCTACGTGCAGGTGATCGCCGACGGCGGCATGCGCACCGGCGGCGACATCGCCAAAGCCATCGCGTGCGGCGCCGATGCGGTCATGATCGGCTCCCCGCTCACCCGGGCCGCCGAGGCCCCGGGGCGCGGCTACCACTGGGGGATGGCGAGCTTCCACTCCTCGCTACCCCGCGGGGTGCGGGTGGAGTCGGGCATGGCGGGGAGCCTCGAGGAGATCCTCTACGGCCCGGCCAAGGTCAATGACGGCACCATGAACCTCTTCGGCGCCCTCAAGTTCTCCATGGCCACCTGCGGCTACGCCTCCATCAAGGAGTTCCAGAAGGCCGAGATCGTGATCGCCCCGGCCATCACCAGCGAGGGCAAGTTCCTGCAGCGCCAGCAGGGAGTGGGCCAGGGCGCCTGAGATGGCGCCCGAAGCCTTCGACACCGTCCTGGTCGTCGATTTCGGCGCGCAGTACGCCCAGCTCATCGCCCGCCGGGTGCGGGAGTGCCGGGTGCGCTCCGAGATCGTGCCCGCCTCGATCTCCCCCGCCGAGGTCCGCCGCCGGGCGCCCAAGGGCCTGATCTTCTCCGGGGGGCCCAAGAGCGTCTACGAGCCCGGTGCCTACCAGGCCGACCCCGGCCTCTTCGACCTGGGCATCCCGGTCCTGGGCATCTGCTACGGGCACCAGCTGATGGCCGCCACCCTGGGCGGCGAGGTGGCCCGGGGCCAGGCGGGCGAGTACGGCCGGACGTCGGTGTCGCTCACCGGCGGTCTGCTGTTCGAGGGCCTGGCGGAGGCCCAGACCGCATGGATGAGCCACAACGACGGCGTGGTCACCCCGCCGGAGGGATTCCGGGCCACCGCTTCCAGCCCGGGCGCGGCCGTGGCGGCCATGGAGGACCCGGCCCGGGGCCTCTTCGGCGTGCAGTTCCATCCCGAGGTGGCCCACACGCCCAACGGCACCGAGGTGCTGAAGAACTTCCTCTACAAGGCGTGCGACTGCCTGCCCTCGTGGACCGCCACCGGCGTGATCGAGGCGCAGCTGGAAGCGGTGCGGGCCCGGGTCGGGGACCACCGGGTGGTGTGCGGCCTGTCCGGCGGGGTGGACTCCGCCGTGGCCGCCGCCCTGGTCCACCGGGCGGTGGGCGATCGCCTCACCTGCATCTTCGTGGACCACGGCCTGCTCCGGGCGGGCGAGGCCGAGCAGGTGGTGGACACTTTCGGCGGCCACCTCAACATCGACCTGGTGCACGTGAAGGCGGCCGACCGTTTCCAGGAGCGCCTCGCCGGGGTCACCGATCCCGAACAGAAACGCAAGGTGATCGGTGTCGAGTTCATCCGGGTCTTCGAGGAGGCGGCCCGCGACATTGCCGGCTCCGAGGCCGCTGCCCCGTTCCTGGTCCAGGGCACGCTGTACCCCGACGTGATCGAGTCCGGTGGTGCCAGCGGTGTGGCCGCCCGGATCAAGACCCACCACAATGTCGGGGGCCTGCCCGACGACATGGCCTTCGAGCTGGTCGAACCGCTGCGGGACCTGTTCAAGGACGAGGTCCGCAAGGTGGGCGAGGAGCTGGGCCTCCCGGAGGAGATCGTGTGGCGCCAGCCCTTCCCCGGGCCGGGCCTGGCGGTGCGCATCCTGGGCGAGGTCACCCCCGAACGCCTGGCGATGGTGCGGGCGGCGGACGCCATCGTGGTGGGCGAGCTGCACCGGGCGGGGCTGTCCCGCCAGATCTGGCAGTCCTTCGCCGTGCTGCTGCCGGTGCGGACGGTGGGCGTGATGGGCGACGAGCGCACCTACGGCAACGTGGTGGCGGTGCGGGCGGTGGAGTCCGAGGACGCCATGACCGCCGACTGGGCCCGGGTCCCCCCCGAGGTGCTCGACGTCATCGCGGGCCGGATCGTGGCCGAGGTGCCGGGGGTGAACCGGGTGGTGTACGACATCTCGTCGAAGCCCCCGGCCACCATCGAGTGGGAGTAGGCGCCCGCCGGGAGAGGCCTCGGTTTCTGTCTACACCCAGGGGTCCTAGGTGGCGGCCGATGTACACAGAATCGCGGTGACACTCGCAGGCGGGGCCGCAATCCCCGTGAACATCCAAACGATCCCGGGTGAGGTCCGCCACGGCATCGGCGTGGGAGTCCACGGTCGCCCCCGCGGCCCCCGTCTCGGGCTCCGGCTGTCACACCCCCGCGGCATAATTCCATAGATGGAATCCGCCCAGCTCGGGCTCGCCCTCGACGCCGGCCATCCGGACCGCCCGGACCGACCGGACCTCCTGGCCGGGCTCAACCCCGCCCAGCGGGAGGCGGCCGCCCATGGAGACGGCCCGCTGCTCATCGTGGCCGGGGCGGGGAGCGGCAAGACCGCAGTCCTCACCCGGCGCATCGCCCATCTGGTCCGGGACCGGGACGTCCACCCGTTCGCCATCCTGGCCATCACGTTCACCAACAAGGCCGCCGGGCAGATGCGGGAGCGGGTGGAGGGGCTCATCGGCCCGGTGGTGAAGACGATGTGGGTGGGCACGTTCCACGCCATGTGCGCCCGGCTGCTGCGCCGGGAGGCGCCCCGGCTGGGCTATGCCTCCTCCTTCACGATCTACGACTCGGCGGACTCCGACCGCCTGGTCACCCACATCCTGAAGGAGTCCGCCCTGGGGGCCGGGCGCTTCAAGCCCTCCCAGATCCGCCATCGGATCTCCCGGGCCAAAGACCAGCTCCTGGGCCCGGACGACTGGGAGGCCAGCTCCGAGTGGCAGCTCCAGGTGATGGCGCCGGTGTTCCGGGAGTACCAGCGCCAGCTGGCCCAGGCCAGTGCGATGGACTTCGACGACCTCATCGGCAACGCCGTGCGGGTCCTGCGCATGGACGACGTCCGGACGGTGTACCGCTCCCGCTGGGCGCACGTGCTGGTGGACGAGTTCCAGGACACCAACGCCGCCCAGTTCGAGCTGGTGTCGCTACTCAAGGCGCCGGACGGCAACATCTGCGTCGTCGGGGACATGGACCAGTCCATCTACGCCTTCCGGGGGGCCGACTACCGCAACCTGCTGGCCTTCGAGCAGGCCTTCCCCACGGCCCGCATCATCACGCTGGACCGCAACTACCGCTCCACGCAGAATATCCTCTCGGCCGCCAACGCCCTCATCGAGAACAACCGCCAGCGCAAACCCAAGAACCTGTGGACCGACCTGGGCGCCGGGGACCTGATCGGGCAGTACCTGGCCACCGACGAGCACGATGAGGCCGCTTTTGTGGCGGTCGAGGTGGACCGCCTCCGGGAGACCGAGGGGTACCGCTACCGGGACATGGCGGTTTTCTACCGGACCAATGCCCAGTCCCGGGTCATCGAGGAGGTGTTCACCCGGTTCGGCATCCCGTACCGGGTGCTCGGCGGGCTGCGCTTCTACGAGCGCCGGGAGATCAAGGACATCCTGGCCTACCTGCGGGTGGCGGTGAACACGGCGGACTCGGCCAGCATCCGGCGGGTGATCAACGTGCCCCGCCGGGGGGTGGGGGACAAGACCGTGCAGGCGGTGGACGCCCACGCCACCTTCCAGGGCATCACCCTGTACGAGGCCCTCGAGGACGCCGCCAACGGGGCCATCGAGGGGCTGTCCACCCGGGCCCTGGGGGGCCTGCGGGATTTCCTGGCGGTGATCGGCGAGGTGCGCGACCTGATCCACGAGGGGGCCGGGGCGACCCGGGTGATCGAGGCCGCCTGGGCGCGCAGCGGGTACCTGGCCGAACTGGAGGCCGACCGCTCCATCGAGGCCCTCGGCCGGGTGGAGAACCTCAAGGAGCTGGCCGTCGCCGCCGGGCAGTACGAGCTGACCGTCCCGGAGGCGACCCTGGCCGACTTCCTGGCCTCGGTGAGCCTGGTGAGCGAGCAGGACGAGTACGACGACGAGTCGTCCACTGTGTCGCTGATGACGCTGCACAACGCCAAGGGGCTGGAGTTCCCCGTCGTGTTCATCACCGGGCTCGAGGAGGGCGTCTTCCCGCACATGCGCTCACTCGGCAGCCCCGACGAGCTGGAGGAGGAGCGCCGTCTGGCCTACGTGGGCATCACCCGGGCCAAGGAGCGCCTCTACCTGGTTTACGCCCGGCAGCGCAACCTGTCGGGGCACTTCGGCTACAACACGCCGTCGAAGTTCCTGGGCGAAATCCCGCCCGAGGTGATACGGGTGCTGGGCGACGCAGTGGTGTCGTCCTCCTCCCGCAACCCGCAGTTCCCCGATGTCGTGCGGGCGCAGGCGGGCTGGCGGGTGGGCCAGGCCGTCGAGCACGAGCGCTGGGGGGCCGGCGTCATTACGGCCCTGGCCGGGGCAGGCGCCAAGGCCGAGGCGAGCATCTGGTTCTCCGGGATCGGGGAGAAGCGCCTCCTGTTGGCGTATGCCCCTATCAAGGCGGCAGACTGATCCCCCCGCTCGGTCCGGCCCGGGTACCGCCTGCGCCCAGCGGCGCCCCAACCTTGATTCGACTACCCTAGCGGTCTCGGCAGGGAGGGGCTGGGCAGCCGTGCCAGGAGTGGAGGATCGGATCCGCATCGTTCTGGCCAAGCCGGGGCTAGACGGGCACGACCGGGGGGTGAAGGTGGTCGCCAGGGCGTTGCGGGATGCGGGCATCGAGGTCATCTACACCGGGCTGCACCAAACGCCTGAGCAGATCGCCGAGGCGGCCATTCAGGAGGATGCTGACGCTGTGGGCCTTTCCTGCCTGTCCGGTGCCCACATGGTGCTGTTCCCCCGGGTGGTGGAGCTCCTCAAGGAGAAGGGATTCGGTGACGTGCCGGTGTTCGGCGGAGGCATCATCCCGCGGGAGGACGTCGAGCCGCTCAAGGCGGCGGGGATTGCCGAGATCTTCACCCCGGGGACCAACACCGCCGAAATCATTGCGTGGATCGACCGCACGCTGGGGCCGGACCGGCGCGGCACCTCGCGGGTCAACTGAGTGGACCTCTTGGAGCACCAAGGCAAGGAGCTATTTGCCCGAGCCGGGATCCCCGTCCCGGCGGGCCGCGTGGTGACGTCGCCCGACGAGGCGGCAGAAGCGGCGGAGGTTCTCGGGGGCCGGGTGGCGATCAAGGCCCAGGTTCGCACCGGCGGCCGGGGCAAGGCGGGCGGGGTCAAGGTGGTGTCAGGCGGCCCCGACGCCCGGGCGGCGGCGGGCACGATCCTCGGGATGACGATCGGCTCTGAGGTGGTGGAGCGCCTGCTCATCGAACCCGCCGCCACGATCGAGGCCGAGTACTACACCGCTATCACGTTCGACCGGCGCTCGGGAGGCGCCCTGTTCCTCCTCTCGGCCCGCGGTGGCGTGGAGGTGGAGGCCGGCGGCGAGGCGTCGATGGCTGGGGCCCGCATCGACCCCCTGCTGGGCCTCGCGGACTTCCAGGTGCGCGCCCTGGTGTTCGGCGCCGGGATCGATCCTCGGGCCCGGGGGGGCGCCCTGGCGCTGCTGCCCAAGCTCTACCGGGTGTTCGCCGAGAGCGACGCCACCCTGGTGGAGGTCAACCCCCTGGCGCTGACGCCCGGCGGGCTGGTGGCGCTGGACGCCAAGGTCACCATCGACGACTCGGCGCTCTTCCGCCACCCGGACCTTGCCGCCTACCAGGGGGACCGCCCGGACCGGCAGGAGGCGCTGGCCGCTGAGGCGGGCCTCAACTTCGTCAAGCTGGACGGCGACGTCGGCATCATCGGCAACGGCGCCGGGCTGGTGATGTCCACCCTGGACGTGGTGGCGCAGGCGGGCGGGGCACCGGCCAACTTCCTCGATGTCGGCGGTGGGGCCAGCGCCGAACAACTCGCCCGGGCACTCGGGGTGGTGCTGGCGGGGCCCCCGGGGGCGGTGCATGCCGTGCTGGTCAACATCTTCGGCGGTATCACCCGCTGCGACCTCGTCGCCCGGGGGATCCTCGAGGCGCTGGCCCGCACGCCCACCGAGGTCCCCATCGTGATCCGGCTGGAAGGCACCAACGCCGCCGAGGGGCGGGCCATCCTGGCGGAGGCCAACCACCCCCGGATCCGCACGGCCGCCGGGATGATGGAGGCGGCGGCGGGCGCGGTGCAGGCGGCCCGGGAGCGGGCGGCGGCATGAGGCTCTTCCTGGGTGGGGCAGACGGCCTGGCGCTCTATGAGGACGGCGACGTTACCCGGCTCGACATCGCCGGCGTGCTGTGCCTGGTGCGGGCCGCCGACGGGGACGTCCTGGCCGGGACCCAGTCGGGCACCATCGTGTCGTGGTCGGGCTCGGGCGAGGCCAAGGTACTGGCCAAGGACCTGGGCGAGTCGGTGACCGCGTTGGCGCTGGCCCGCAACGGCCGGCTGCTGGCCGGGTGCCTGCCGGTGGCGGCGTGGCGGGCCAAGGACCTGGGCGAATCGTGGACCGAGTTCCGGAGCCTGGCGACGAGCCCGGGCGCAGAGACCTGGTGGGGCGCCCCCGAGCGCGATGGTGCCCAGGCCGGCAAGCTCCCGGCCTCGGTCAGCGCCGTCGGGGCGCATCACAAAGACGCCAAGACGCTCTACGTCGGGATCAACATCGGCGGTGTGTACCGCTCCCGGGACGGGGGCAAGAGCTGGTTCAACCTCGGCATCCCCAGCGCCGACGTCCACTCGATCCAGCTCTCCACCGCCCGCCCGGAGAGGGTGTACATCACCACCGGGGGTTGCCAGCCCACCGGGTGCGGGGCCTTCTGCTCGGACGACGAGGGGATCTCCTGGCGGGCGATGGGGGAGGCGAACCGGCGGCAGTACACCATGGGCCTCGCCGCCCATCCCACGGAGCCCGACCGGGTGATCATCTCGGCCACCGGGGGCCCGCCGGGGACCTGGAAGGCGCACGCCCACTGCGACGTCTACCTGTCCACCGATGCCGGCCGGCGCTTCCGGACCGTCGTCAAGGACCTCAAGGGGGCGGTGCGCCGCCGGGCGCTGGTGATCAACCCCCGGGTGCCCTCCGAGGCGGCCTTCGGCACCACCACCGGCGAGCTGTGGTACTCCAACGACGGCGGCGAGTCCTTCGACCGGGTGGCTGAGGGCCTGGACGACCTGGCGAGCGTCGCCTTCGCCTGAGCGGCGCCACCCGCCACCCCACCGATGCCCATCTTCGCCGACCGCTCCACCCAGGTCCTCGTCCAGGGCCTGACCGGCCGGGAGGGGTCCTTCCACGCCCTGCGCAACCGGGCCTACGGGACCTCGGTGGTGGCCGGGGTGACGCCGGGCAAGGGGGGCAGTGCCGTGGAGGGGATCCCGGTCTTCGACACCGTGGCCGAGGCGGTCGCCGCCACCCGGGCCGGCGCCTCCGTGATCTTCGTGCCCGCCCGGGGGGCCGCCGACGCCATCCTGGAGGCGGCCGACGCCGGGGTGACGCTCATCGTGTGCATCACCGAGGGCATCCCCATCGCCGACACCGCCCGGGTGCGCGCCCAGCTCCGCCGGAGTACCGGCGTGCGGCTCATCGGACCCAACTGCCCGGGGCTCATCACCCCCGGCCAGACCAACCTGGGCATCATCCCGGGCGAGATCTGCACCCCCGGCCCGGTGGGCCTCGTCTCCCGCTCGGGCACCCTCACGTACCAGATCGTCCACGAGCTCACCGCGATCGGCATCGGGCAGTCCACCTGCGTGGGCATCGGCGGCGACCCGGTACCCGGCACCAGCTTCATCGACTGCCTGAGCGCCTTCGAGGCCGACCCCGAGACCCGGGCGGTGGTGCTGATCGGTGAGATCGGCGGCGACGAGGAGGAGCGGGCGGCGGCGTTCATCGCCGGGGGCATGCGCACCCCGGTGGTGGCCTACATCGCCGGCTTCACCGCCCCACCCGGCAAGCGGATGGGCCACGCCGGGGCGCTGATCTCCGGGTCGGGGGCGGGGTCGAAGGGCACCGCCCAGACCAAGGCGGAGGCCTTCCGGGCTGCCGGCGTGCCGGTGGCCACCGATCCCCACGAGGTGGCCGGCCTGGTCGCGCGGGCGCTCGGATAGGGCTCGGGGAGGACCCGCCGTAGGCTTCGGAATCACCCGCCCTGAAGCGCAAACCGGCTATCCTCACGGTCCAGTGACGACCGCCCTCGCCATCCTCGCCTCGGGTTCGGGCACCAACGCCCGGGCCCTCCTCGACGCAGCCGACCAGGGAGCCCTCGGCGACGCCGCCATCGCGGTGGTGGTGAGCGATCGGAGGGACTGCGGCGCCCTGGCAGCCGCAGCCGCCCACGGGATCCAGACCCTCTTGGTGGACCCGGCCGCCACGCCCGGCCGGCAGGCGTACAGCGCCGCCCTGCTGGCGGAGCTTCAGGGCCGCGGGGTGGACCTGGTGTGCCTGGCGGGGTTCATGCGGGTTCTCTCGGCCGGATTCATCGCGGCCTTCCCCGGGCGGGTGCTGAACATCCACCCTGCCCTGCTGCCGGCCTTCCCGGGCGCCCACGCGGTGGCCGACGCGCTGGCCTGGGGGGTCAAGGTGACCGGCACCACCGTGCACTTCGCCGACGAGGCGGTGGACCACGGGCCGATCATCGCCCAGGAGGCGGTGCCGGTGCGGGAGGGCGACGACGAGGCTTCCCTGCACGAGCGCATCAAGGCGGTGGAGCACCGCCTCTACCCCGAGGTCGTGCGCCTGGTGGTGGAGGGCCGCACCCGGATCGCCGGGCGGCGGGTGCTCATCGACGGCGTCCCGGCTGGCCTGTGGGGGGCGGCGTGAGGATCCGGCGGGCGCTCATCTCGGTCAGCGACAAGACCGGCCTCGACACCTTCGCCGCCGGGCTGGCCGCGATGGGGGTGACCATCGTCTCCACCGGGCGCACCGCCCACCACCTCAGCCGGGCGGGCGTGCCCGTGACCCCGGTGGCCGACGTGACCGGCGTGCCCGAGCTGCTGGAAGGCCGGGTGAAGACGCTGCACCCGCACATCCACGCCGGCATCCTGGCCGACCGGCGCAAGCCCCAGCATCTTGCCCAGCTCAAGGCGATGAACGTCCCCCTGATCGACCTGGTGGTCTGCAACCTGTACCCCTTCCGGGAGACGGTGGCCGCCGGGGCAGCGGAGGACTCGGTCCTGGAGCAGATCGACATCGGGGGCCCGGCCATGGTCCGGGCGGCGGCGAAGAACTATCACGGCGTCGCGGTGATCGTGAACCCGGACCGCTACCCCACCGTCCTGGCGGAGATGCAGGCCTCCCGGGGCTCACTTGCCGAGGAGACCCTGGTGGCGCTGGCCGCCGAGGCGTTCTCCCACACCGCCGAGTACGACTTCGCCGTGGCCAGTTGGCTGAGCGGCCACAGCACCCTGCCCGACATCCTGCACCTGGCCCTGAAGAAGCAGTTCGGGCTGCGCTACGGCGAGAACCCGCACCAGAACGGGGCCTTCTACTCCGCCGGCGACCCCGGCTGGGTCCGGCTCCAGGGCAAGGACCTGTCCTACACCAACCTGCTGGACCTGGATGCCGCCTGGCGGCTGGTCACCGAGTTCGAGCGGCCGGCGGTGGCGATCGTCAAGCACACCAATGCCTGCGGCTGTGCGCTGGGGAGCGGCGTGGAGGACGCCTACCGGCGGGCCCTGGAGGCGGACCGGCGCTCGGCGTTCGGCGGCATCGTGGCCGCCAACCGGGAGGTGGACGGCCCCACCGCCGGGCGAATCACCGAGATCATGACCGAGATTGTCATCGCCCCCTCGTTCACGCCCGAGGCGCTGGCCACCTTCGCCGAGCGCAAGAACCTGCGGGTGGTGCACACCCGCAAGCCGCCCGCCCGGGGCGCCGCCGAGTTGCGTACCACCGCGGGCGGCGTGCTGGTGCAGGACCTCGACACCTCGATCGAGGCCCGGGGGGCCATGAAGGTGGCGGGGCGGGTGCAGCCCGCCGAGGAGGACTGGGACGACCTGATCTTCGCCTGGACGGTGTGCAAGCACCTGAAGTCCAACGCCGTCGCCCTGGCCAACCGGGGCCAGCTGGTGGGGATGGGGGCAGGCCAGACCAGCCGGGTGGAGGCGGTCGAGATGGCCGCCCGCCGGGCCGGGGAGCGGACCATCGGCGCGGTGTGCGCCTCGGACGGCTTCTTCCCGTTCCGGGACAACGTGGACGCCGCCGCGGCCGCCGGGGTGCGGGCGATCATCGAACCGGGCGGGTCGGTGCGCGACGCCGAGGTGATCGCCGCCGCCGACGAGCACGGCATCCCCATCGTCCTGACCGGCGTGCGCCACTTCCGCCACTAGGCCGCCACCAACCCTGCCCGCCGGAGCCGCTGCGCCGTGACCGCCGCCCTGATCGACGGCAAGGCGACCGCCGCCGCGGTCCGCCAGGAGCTGGCCGGCAAGGTGGCCGCCCTGGCCTCGGACGGGATCGTGCCCGGCTTGGCCGCGGTGCTGGTGGGCGAGGACCCGGCGTCGGCGGTCTACGTCGCCGGCAAGGAGCGCGACGCCACGGCAGTGGGCATGGCCTCCTTCGTCCACCGCCTGCCCGCCGGGACCGTGCAGGCGGAGCTCCTGGACCTGCTGGCCCGCCTGAACGCCGACCCGGCGGTGCACGGCATCATCGTGCAGATGCCGCTGCCCGGCCATCTGGACACCGCGGCCGCCCAGGAGGCGGTGGACCCGGCCAAGGACGTGGACGGGCTGCACCCGGACAATGCCGGGCTGCTGGCGCTGGGGCGGCCGCGGTTCATCCCGTGCACGCCTCTCGGGATCCTGGTGCTGCTGGAGCGCGCCGGGGTGCAGGTGTCGGGGGCGCACGCGGTCGTGGTGGGCCGTTCGGCCCTGGTGGGCCGTCCCATTGCCACCCTGCTGTCCGCCAAGGGCTTCCCCACCCTCTTCACCGAGGGCCGGGCGCACAACGCCACCGTCACGCTGTGCCACACCGGCACCCGGGACCTGGCCGGCTTCACCCGCAGCGCCGACATCCTGGTGGCGGCATCGGGGGTTGCCGGCGGCATTACCGGCGCGATGTTGCGCCCGGGGGTGACGGTCATCGACGTCGGCATCACCCGCACAGCCAGCGGCGCACTGGTGGGTGACGTGGACTTCGCATCGGCGTCGGAAGTGGCGGGCAAGATCACACCCGTGCCCGGCGGTGTGGGCCCGATGACGAGGGCGATGTTGTTGGCCAACACGGTGCAAGCCGCGGCGAAATCCCCTGTCCTTTGATGCGCCGTCTTCCTGGTATATCATGGCCTCCGGCGGCCCAGAGACGGCCCGAGAAAGGACATGACATGGGTGTCATCCTGAAGGAAGAATACGTGTGCGATTACTGCGGCAAGACCATTTCGGGGGGAGACGTCCTCGTCGGGAAGCTCGCCGTCCGCAAGCAGGGAGCCCGTGGCCTCGGCCGTGAGTTCGGCCTCGCTTTTCATGGCGCCTGTTCCGCCAAGCTGATCGCCCACGCATCGCCGGTCACGCGGCCGCGCCGCTCCCGCACTGCCTCGGCGTAACCGCCGGCTTCGCACCACGACCTGCCGTCTGCGGGCACAGTAAGCTCACGCCATGCCCCACCGTGTAACGCTGATCCCGGGTGACGGGACCGGCCCGGAGATCTCCGCGGCCACCCGGCGCGTCCTGGAGGCCACCGGCGTCGCCTTCGACTGGGATATCCAGCAGGCAGGCGAGGCGACGATGGCGGAGCACGGCACGCCGCTGCCCGACCAGGTGCTGGCTTCCATCCGCACCAACCGGGTGGCCATCAAAGGACCCATCACCACGCCGGTCGGGCACGGATTTCGCAGCGTCAACGTCGCGCTTCGCAAGGAATTGGACCTCTATGCCTGCCTCCGGCCGTGCAAGACATACCCCGGGGTACGGTCGCGCTATGAGCACATCGATCTCGTCATTGTCCGAGAAAATCACGAAGACCTCTATGCCGGAATCGAGTTTCAGGAAGGCTCAGATGCCGCCCTCAAGTTGATCGACGTGCTCGGCGATCTGTCGGGGCGCACCATCGCCCGGGACTCCGGCATTTCCATCAAGCCCATCTCCATCACCGGCAGCCGGCGCATCGTGCGGTTCGCCTTCGAATACGCCCGCCGATACGGCCGCCGCAAGGTGACCGCGGTGCACAAGTCCAACATCATGAAGTTCTCCGACGGTCTCTTCCTGAGCGTCGCCCGGGAAGTGGCTGAGGACTATCCGGACGTCGCCTTCGAGGACCGCATCGTCGACAACTGCGCCCAGCAGCTGGTGATGCGGCCGGAGGAGTACGACGTGCTGGTCCTGCCCAACCTCTACGGCGACATCATCAGCGACCTGGGCGCCGGGCTGGTGGGCGGCCTGGGCGTGGCGCCGGGGGCCAACTTCGGCGACCAGGTGGCCGTGTTCGAGCCCACCCACGGCTCCGCCCCCAAATACGCCGGGTTGAACCGGGTGAACCCCATGGCGATGATGCTCTCCGGCGTCCTCATGCTGCGCCACCTCGGCGAGGAGAACGCCGCCGGCCGGCTGGAGGCGGCCATCGCCTCGGTGGTGGCCAAGGGCGAGTCGGTGACCGCCGACCTGAAGCCCAGCCGGAACGACCCCACGGCGGTGGGCACGGCCCAGGTGGCCGACGCGGTCATCGCGGCGCTGGACTAACTAGCGGCGGCCTGGACTAGGCACGGCCTGGGCGGGGTAGTCTGGCGCCCGTCATGGCCAAGGTCACCGTTGTCGGCGCAGGCTTCGTCGGGTCCACCACGGCACTCCGCATCCTCCAGCGCGGCCTGGCGGACGTCTGCCTGATCGACATCGTCGAGGGCCTGCCCCAGGGCCTCGCCCTGGACCTGGCCCAGTCGGCCCCCGTCGAGCGCTTCGAGGTGTCGATCGTGGGCACCAACGACTACGCCGACACCGCCGGCTCCCATGTTGTGGTCATCACCGCCGGCTTCCCCCGGGGGCCGGGGATGAGCCGGATGGACCTGCTGGCCAAAAACGCAGCCGTGGTGTCTGAGGTGACCAGGCGGGTCGCCGAGCAGTCGCCCGGCGCCGCGCTGATCGTGGTCACCAACCCCCTCGATGAGATGACCTTCCTGGCGTCGGAGGTCTCCGGGTTCCCCAAGTCCCGGGTGATGGGGATGGCGGGGATCCTGGACTCGGCCCGGCTCGCCGCCTTCATTGCCGCCCAGCTCAAGGTGTCGCCGCTGTCGGTGGACGCCATGACGCTGGGCTCGCACGGCGAGCAGATGGTGCCGCTGGCCCGCCAGGCGACAGTCGATGGCCGGCCGCTCACCGAGCTGGCCGACGCCGCCACCCTGGACGCCCTGTTCAAGCGCACGATGAACGCCGGTGCCGAGATCGTCGGCCTGCTGAAGAAGGGGAGCGCCTACTTCGCCCCGTCCTCGGCGGTGGCGCAGATGGCCAACGCCATCCTGGGCGACACCAAGCAGGTGCTGCCGGTCTCCGCCTGGGTGAGCGGCGAGTACGGCGTCACCGACACCTACCTGGGCGTGCCCGCCCGCCTGGGGCGCAAGGGTGTGGAGGAGATCGTGACCCTGGACCTGTCCCCCTCCGAGCTCGACGCCGTGCGGGCGGCAGCGGCAGCCATCAAAGCCCGGTGCGCCGACCTGGGGAGCGTGTAGGGGGTTACTCCCCGCCTCGGCTGTGCTCGACTCTGGATCCCTTTTACGGATCATAGGTGAAGTTTGCACCCAGACTCGCACATCAATGGGCATGCGTTTCCATGGCCTCTTCCAGACCGACACTTCTGCATCGCAGATGATATGAAGTAGGTGGCCGAGCACAGAGGAGAAGGCCGTCGTGGTCCTGAGAAGACCGCCGAAGCCAGAGGAAAGTGCATCGAACGGTAGAGCCCGCCGGCGGCTCCTCCTGCTCTTGGTGGTAGTGGCTTTGCCCGTCTTTATTGTGTTGCTTACCCGGATTCGTCCCTAAGGTCTTGAGTTCTTCGTTCGAACATTCTGAAGGAGAGATGTCTTGCCCGTGCCATAGCATGCGATTGTCGCATCGCTATTGGATCCTAGGGCGACCAAGACGGCTTGCTCCGACGCACTAACGTCGTCAATGGAAATCACTTCTCCGTCGGCCGTTCTGCTCGCGCCGGAAGCATGAGCGGCTCTGCACAGAGGGTCAGATCCGAAGTCCGCACCTCCTGAGAAAGACACTGTTGCGGTCACTCCGGGAGCCAGATCCAGCTGCAGGGCCTCAGCTGCCGAGACGTGAACCGGCACGAACCGTTTTGGGCGGGCTCTCCATGGCAACTACATCGCCCACAGTCAGAATGGTATTTGCTTTTATGGAGCGGATCGAGATTAGCGGCGCTCCCACAAGACTGATAGGAAGTGGTGAGCTAGGCAGGCGCCGGTCGTACCGACGCTGTACGAAAGATACTTTGAACCCTGAGTAGGCGGGCACGTCATCTCTTGTAACCATGTATTCCGCATGGCGGCTGTAAACGAGCGCAAGCCCGAGGATCCAGATGCAGAAACAAGCTATCCCAAACGTGACGCGAAGGCGGGGCCGCCAGCGACTTTGGCCATCAGGCGGAGATGATTGCTCCTTGGACAGGCTCGCGCTTTCCCAAGCGGAGTCGACCGAATGGCTAGGCCATATTCCTGCGCTGATCGCAACGACATACGATACCCACCGTAGCAGACGGATGCCCCGCCCCACAGCGCACCGGAGAAGAGCAGCGGGTGACCTGCCCAGGCCGCGGCGAGGGAGCAGAGGGCTACAACCAGGCCCCACGCAGCGATCATAAGCGGGAGTTGATATTGGCTAATGAGTGTCTATCTGTGCCAATATGCCTTCCGGCATGACCATTGTCCCAGAACACTATGCTGTTCACGCCGTATCTGTGTTCGGGGTAATTCTCCGCGGCATTCAGGATGTTGCCAAGCGAAGTCGGCAGAACCCGCGGGTTCTGTGTATCGAAGGCCATATCGAATTGGAACTCAAAGAATGGGATCTTCGGGTATTTCTTAGCCTGGTCGTGCAATTGTTGACGCCGACGCTCCCGTGAGACTACACCCGGCACCCGGGCACCCTTACTCCCCTCGTGCGCAATCCATCGGGTCCAAAAATTCCTTAGAAGACCCCCTTCGAAAATCTGCAGGATGAACGTCGCCTGACCTAGGACGAGTGACGCTACCAACCACACTATCGCTAGCGACCCCGCGCCGACCAGGCAAAGCCCATTGATACGTGGCGTCCCCACCCGACGGGCGTATGTGGTCGCTGTTGCCGCCGGCTGAGCGACAGGAGCGAGCATCTCAGGCTTAAGGTGCGGGTGGGGGAGGACATGGGACTTACTACAAGCTATGGGGCCCGGATCAAAGAGGTCGAACACCGGAAACAGTATTGGACCACGGGTCGTGGCGCCTGCGGACATACCGTCCAGAGGAGACGGCACCTCGCACGCCAGTGGCGGCGACACGATAGGCATCGGGCTTGCGCCACACAGGCATGGGGCGGCTGGCGGGGGTCTGCCAGATGGATTCCGCCAAATGGCGTGCGTGCGCCTACAACCGGATGATGCGGGCCCCCGCTCCTTCGGGCAGCGACACGTGCGCCAGGGCGTTGCGGGTGTCCAGGATCAGCGGCGCGTGCCGTGCGACATGGTCCCAGTCGTACGCCGAATGGTTGGTCACCACCAGCACCAGATCGGCGTAGGCCAGGCGCCCCTCGTCCAGCACTACGGTCTCCATGCGGGTGTCGCCGACCGTGATCGAGGCGATGTGGGGGTCGTGGAAGCTCACCGCGGAGCCGGCCTTGCGCAGCCGGGCGATGATGTCCAGGGCCGGGGATTCCCGCATGTCGGAGACGTCGGGCTTGTAGGCCACGCCCAGAACCAGCACCTTCGACCCGCGCAGGGCCTTGCCGTCGGTGTTCAGGGCGTCGCCCACCCGCTCCACCACGTAGGCCGGCATCCGGTGGTTGATGTCCCGGGACAGCTCCACGAAGTGGGCGGTCTTGCCCAGCTGGCGCACCCGCCAGGACAGGTAGGCCGGGTCCACCGGGATGCAGTGCCCACCCCAGCCCGGTCCCGGGTAGAAGGCCTGGAACCCGAAGGGCTTGGAGGCGGCGGCGTCGATGACCTCCCAGACGTCGATGCCGAGATCGTGGCTCAGCATGGCGATCTCGTTCACCAGTGCGATGTTCACATGGCGGTAGGTGTTCTCCAGCAACTTCGCCATCTCCGCGGTCTTGGGGGACGAGACCTTGACGATGCTGTGCACGAACCCGGAGTAGAACGCCGCCATCAGCTCGGTCGATGCCGCGTCGATGCCCCCGACGATCTTCGGCACGTTGGCCAGCTGGTAGGTCGGGTTGCCCGGGTCGATGCGCTCGGGGGAGAAGCCCAGGGCGAAGTCCTCGCCCGCCTGCAGGCCGCCTTTCTCGAGGATCGCCCGCAGGAACTCCTCGGTGGTTCCCGGGTAGGTGGTGGACTCCAGGATGACCAGGGTCCCGGGGCGCAGGCCGGCCCCCACCACGGTGGCGGCCTCCTCGATGTAGGACATGTCGGGTAGCTCGTTGCGCAGCGGCGTGGGGACGCAGATCACGCTGACATCGGCCTCGCCCAGGGCGGCGGGGTCGGTGGTGGCCCGGAACTTCCCGGCCTGGACCTGGGCGGCCACCTCCTCGCCGGTCACGTCCAGCACGTAGGACTCGCCCCGCGAGAGTTGCTGGACGCGGGCGGCCTCGGTGTCGAACCCGATCACGGTGAACCCCGCCACCGCGGCCCCGATGGCCACCGGGAGCCCCACGTAGCCGAGGCCCACCACGGCCACGGTGGCGCTGCGGTCGGTGAGGCGGCGCAGCAGGGCGTCGGTGTCCATGGCTTGTGCGACCAGACTACCGGTTACCGCCCCGGTTACCGCTCCGGGTTACCGCCCGGTGCCCTCCTGGAGCCGGTCGATGCGCTGCTCGGCGTAGGGATGGCTGCGCCCCTGCCACCAGGGGGCGGCGACGTCCACCATCTGCCAGTCGGCCAGGGCCTCGATGAGGGCGGGGGCCTGGCCCACCGAGGCGGCGAAGCGGTCGGCGGCGTACTCCCGGCTGCGCCGGTACGGGATCCAGGCGGGGCGCAGCAGGGCGGGCAGGAGGCCTCCGGACACCGCCAGCAGGCACACCCCTGCGATGCGGGCGGGCAGCCGGACCAGGGCGCCCAGCGGGCCGCGGCCGGCGCCCCCGCCCGGCTGGCGGACCGGCCCGGGCAGTGCCCGCCCGATATTGGCCCGGGGCACCCCGGCCCCGGTGCCCAGGAGGGCGAGTCCCAGGCGGGCGATGGAGCGGATCGGCAGCCACCAGGCGGCCAGGGCGATGCGGCCGTCGCCGGCCCGCAGATGCCCGGCCTCGTGGGCGACCACGGCGTCCAGGTGGGGGCTGGCGAACAGGCCCCGGGTGACGAACAGCGTGGCGCCCAGGACCCAGGCGTTCTCGTCCGGGCTGTCCACCACCAGGACCGGGCCGGTCGGTAGCCATGCCCGGGAGCGCTCCAGCTCGGCGCGCTCGCGCTCGGAGGGCTGCCGGGCGCCCAGGGCCGCCCGGTACAGCGGCCCGGCGGGGATGGGCAGCGCCACCGCCGCCAGCGAGCGCACCAGCGGTCCGGCCGCGGCCAGCGCGGCCAGGGCATCGGTCCACACCCCCAGCGGGGCGAAAAGGCCCAGGACCACGGAGGCCAGCACCAGGCGGAGGAGGGCCGAGGGGATGTCGAGGAGCAGCGAGACAAGGAGGAGGGCCCACCCGCCTCCCGACGCCCGGCGGATCACAGGCCGGGCACGGTGGGAGGCGGCGAGGGGATGAAGGTGGCCGGCGCCCGGGGGGCGGCCCCCGGCGGCGGGGGTGGCGGAGAACCCCCCTCGGCCGGCGCTGCCGGGGCGCCCGGTGGCGGGGGTCCCGGTGGCGGGGGTCCTTGTGCACTGTCCCCCACGTCCACCATCGCCACCTGCACCCGGGCCGCCCGCCCGCCGGCGATCACCACCGCTTCGCCCACCGGGAGCTGGCGCACGTCGTTGGGCCGCACCCGCCAGTCGTCCTTGCGCCGCACGGCCCCCTGGCGCCCGACCTCCGGGCCGGTGCCGGCGTCCAGGTAGCGGGTGTGGTCCACCCGGGACACCGTGCCCGCCCGGGCGATCAGCGGTTCGGGCTCGGCGCACCGATGCAGGATCAGGGTCTCGGCGGCATCGAGGATGCGGTCCCCCGCCACCCCCAGCCCGGCGTAGCCCTGCGAGGACACCATCACCGCCGCCCCGAAGGAGCGCAGCCGCTCGAACAGGTGGGCGGCGTCGGTGGTGGACTCCAGGGCGGAGAACTCGTCCACCACCAGCAGCACGGGGGTGCCCGGCGGCTTGCGCACGCCGGCGTAGTGGGCGAAGTCCTCGAGGAAGAAGCGGCCCAGCCGGGCGGCCTCGGCTTTCAGGGCGAGGCCCTCCAGGAGCACGTAGCACGCCCGGGTGTCCTCGAAGGCCCAGCCGCCGTCCAGGCCACCCCCCAGCGAGGCGAAGAAAGCCCGGTACCGGTTGGCGACACCGGCCACGTCCCGTTCGGCCAGCTCCTCGATCTCGGCGGCCTGTGGGCGGCGCCGGTAGGCCGCGCGGAGCATCGGCTTGCTCAGGCGGCCCAGCAGATCCCCGGACGAGCCGGGCACGCCCCCGGGGGAGGTGATGGCCAGGTGGAGGACGCGCAGCGCCATCTCCCGGTAGTAGGGCTCGCTGAAGTCGGAGACCTCCATGAGGCGGTTGAGCAGCGCCCGGTCCCCACCCCGCCAGCCGTCGTAGGGCTGGGCCGGGAAGGTGCGCAGCGCGGGGGGCGGCACGCCCGCCGCCGCCATCGCCCGGGCGAAGCGCGCCTGGGTGGCGGCGTCCCCCTTGGCGTCCAGGAAGACCACCTGCCAGCCGTACACCCGGGCTGCCAGGTAGGCCACCCGCAGCAGCGTCTCGGTCTTGCCCGAGCCCGCCGAACCCACCACGACGCCGTGGCGGGCCAGGTCCGCCGCCGGGTAGGCCAGCCACAGGCGGTCGGTGCGCCGCGCCCACTCGGTGAGGTCCCCCGAGGTCATCGCGCCCAGGATGGCGTCGCCCCCGACCACCTCCGGCGCCGTGGTCAACGCCGGGCCGGGCTCGGGCGGCCGGGCCGGCCGCTTGGGTGTCACAGGTCCTCCAGGGCGTAGATCCGCACGAGGTCGCCCAGCTGCGGGGGCACGGTGCAGGCGGCATCGTGGACTGCGGCCCAGCAATCGGCTGAGGCGAAGTACCAGATCGCCTCGTAGTGGGCCACCAGCGCCTGCATGGCCCGGCGCCGGGCGGTGATGGACTTGGGCGACAGCTCCACCTCGATGGCGATGACGTTGCCCCCGGCGTCCAGCAGCTCGCCGTCCGGGATGGGCGAGGCGTCGGCCAGCCGGCGGTCCGGGCGGGTGGCGCGCAGCTCCCGCTCCGGGCGCCAGCGGGCTCCCGGCCGGCGGGGCTCGATGAATAGCCGCACCCGGTTGACCGCACCCATGTGGCGCACGGTCCACGCCTTCGGTTCCCAGGGGCCGAAGGGCAACTCGGCGGCCCGAAGCCCCTTGGTGGTGAGCCACACCCACTCCGGCTCGCCCACCAGCAGGCGGGCCCGCCCGGCCAGCGAGAGGCCCACCCAGCGCCCGACCACCGCCCGGGTGGCGGAGAGTGACAGGGGTTCCCGCCCGCCGATGCGGCCCAGCACCTCGGCGAACTGGTCCAGCCGGCAGGTGTACTGCTCGCCCACCCAGCGCAATGCCTGCGCATCCCGGGGGGTCAGCCGGAGGGGCGGGTCCATGGCAGAACTACTGGCGGGGCTCCCACGTGAAGAAGCGGGCGGCGACGAGCAGCGCGCCCACGCCCCACGCCGCCACGATGAGCAGGTCCGTGCCCTGGAATCCCGAGCCGGTCTGGAAGGGGTTGAAGGCGTGCTGCATGGCCCAGCTGAAGTGGTAGATCGGGAAGATCTTGGCCACGGTCGTCAGCCACTTGGGGGCGTTCTGCAGCGGGATGAAGATGTCGGAGATGAACAGCAGCGGGAAGATCACGGCGTTGACCACCGCCGGAGCGGCGTCGGCATTGGGGACGGCGGCGGTGATGGCCAGGCCCATGGCGCAGAACGACAGGGCGCCGACGAGCAGGCTGACCAGGAACGCCGGCCAGGTGTGGTGCGGCAGGCTGACGCCGTAGAAGAGCCTGCCGAACACGATGATGATGGCCACCAGCAGCAGCGACATCAGCCCGGAGTGCAGGATCTTGGCGCTCAGGAAGGCCAGCGGGGGCATCGGCGTGCCCCGCTTGCGTTTCAGCACGCCCTGCTCCCGGGCGAAGGTCACGTTCATGGCCAGGTTGGTGAACGTGGCCGTGATCACCGAGAAGGCGGCAATCGCGGGCACGTAGAACGTCGATGTGTTCACCCGGTGGCCGAAATAGCTGATCTTGCCGTGTCCGAACAGCAGGTTGAACAGCACCAGGAACAGCAGCGGGAAGGCGAACGTGAAGAAGGCGGCAGGCGGGTTGCGCCAGAAGGACTTGTTCTCGTAGCGCACCTGGCGCAGCAGCATGGCGGTGTCGTTCATTCCTTGGTCACCGCCCCGTCGGTGAGCTGCAGGTAGACCTCCTCCAGGGATGGCTTCGCCACCGCCAGTTCGGATAGCTCCACGCCGCTGCCGATCGCCCAACCGGTCAGCTCATGCACCGCCCGCATGGCATCGAGGGTCTCGATCTGGTGTGACCCGTCACTGGCGGGCACCGAGCCGAAGGCCGGAGGTGGCGCCGGCGCCCCAGGCGGCAGGGTGAAGGTGATCCGGGTCATCACCGGGCCGGACCCCGCCAAGGTCCTCGGCGGCCCCTCGGCGACGATCCTGCCCGCCACGAGGATCGCCGCCCGGTCGGCCAGCTCCTGAGCCTCGTCCATGTAGTGCGTGGTCAGCATCACCGTCTTGCCCAGGGCGGCGAGGTTCTTCACCAGCCCCCAGGCGTTGCGCCGGGCCGAGGGGTCGAAGCCGGTGGTGGGCTCGTCCAGGAAGAGCACCTCCGGGTCGCCCGCCAGGCCCAGGGCGACGTCTAGGCGCCGGCGCTGCCCGCCGGAGAGCTTGTTGACCCGGGAGGCGCGCTTCTCCTGGAGCCCGACCAGCTCGAGGATCTCCTCGGTGGGTCGGGGCCTCGGGTAGTAGGAGCGGTAGAGCGTGACCGCCTCCTCGACCGTGAGGAAGGGCTCGATGCCGGTCTCCTGCAGCACGATGCCGATGCGCTCCTTCAGCGCCCGCTGGCGGCGGGCGGGGTCGTAGCCCAGGACCCGGATCTCACCGGCGTCGGCGGTGCGGTAGCCCTCCAGGATCTCCACGGTGGTGGTCTTGCCGGCACCGTTGGGGCCCAGCATGGCGAAGACCTCGCCCCGGGCCACCTCGAGATCGATGCCGCGCACGGCCTCGACCGATCCGTAGGACTTCTTCAGGCCTTTGACGCTGATGGCCGGCGACCCGTTTGCCGCCGGGTGGCCTCGTGCGTGGCCGTTTGGATGGCCCATTTGCCGGGAGCATACTCGACGGGTCCCGCCGCCCTGGTGTCGAGGGCCTGCTGTGGACCCCGCCTCGTGACCGCCCAGGATCGGTCGCTCGCCCTCCGGCCGTCGTCGGCGGGGGCGGCGGCCCGCACGCATTCCGGCGGCGGGCCGGTCCGGGCCGGGAGGATCGGCGGCGCGTACAACGCGGCCTGGGCCAGCTCCCGGCAAAGGTTCTGGGGACTATTTGCCGTCATTTTGGCGGAAAAAGGTCCCCAGAACTCCACGGCCCGTGGCGTAACGGGCACCCCGAACGCGGTCGAGCCCAGCGCCATGACGGCGCCGGGCTCGGCAAGCACCGGGCTGGCCGGCGGGACGGTTCCCAGGGCCTGTCCCGCCGGCCGCTCCGGGCCGGCCACCCGCCCCGACGGGGCTCCGGGCGGGTGGCACCTCTGTCGAACTGCGGGTCGAACTGCGGGTGGGTTACAGGTGCCCGCCGCTGAAGGCGTGCATGATCCCGATCACGGCCGGGCCGGCCACGATCAGCATCAGGGCCGGGAAGATCCCCAGCAACAGGGGGAACAGCAGGGTGACCGGGGTCTTGGCCCCCTGCTCCCGGGCCCGCTGCCGGCGCAGGGCACGCATCTCGGCGGCCTGGCTGCGCAGCACCAGGGTGAGCGGCGTCCCCAGGGCGTCCGCCTGGGTGATGATCAGGGCGAAGGTGGACAGCTCGTCAACCTCCGTCCGCTCCCGCAGGTTGCCGAACGCCTCCCGGCGGGAGACGCCCAGGGCCAGCTCCTGCAGCAGCCGGTGGAACTCATCGCCCAGCGGGCCGGGCAGGCGCTGGATGACCAGCTCGATGGCGGCCTCGAGGCCCATGCCGGCGCCGACCGCGATGGCCAGCAGGTCCAGGGTTTCGGGCAGCGTCTTGCGGATCTTGGCCTGCCGGTCCTCCGCCTGGTGGGCAATGATGATGTCCGGGACCATGAAGCCGAAGATCCCGCCCAGCAGGCCCCACAGCAGGAGCTTGCCCAGGTGGACGCCCAGCAGCGCCATGACCGCTGGTACGCCGAGGGCCATCAGCACCCCGGCGGCGGCCTTCATCGCCAGGATGCCCTCGACGCCGATCCCGCCCAGGCCGGCCAGGGCGATGTTGCGCCGCAGCCGGGTGACCATGGTGGTCGGGGTTACCGCCCGCGCACCCTTGGCGAACGACTCCCAGGCCGGGCCCAGCATCCGCTGGGCCAGGGGCTGGCTGAGTTCTGCTTCCCGGCTGTCAAGGCCTTCGCCGACGATGGTCTGCAGGGCCATTGAGCTCGTGCGGTGCGCCAGTGACCGCGTGAGCGCTCCCATGGCCACGACGCCGAGTCCTGCCCCGACAACTGCCGGGCCCATCCATTCGATCGCGCTCATGGCTCTACACCTCCACCTTCTTGACAATGCGGTACATCCACCACGAGCCGATCACCATGCCGGTGGCGGCGACGCCGAGCATGTACATGCCCGCGTGGGTCTGGTACAGCGGGGCAACGTAGTCCCGGCGGAACACCAGGAGGTAGGCGCCGATGAGGATCGGCAGGCCGGTGAGGATCTTGCCGGACAGCCGGGCCTCGGCGGACAGCGCCCGCACTTCGGCCCGCACCTCCACCCGGGCCCGCATGAATTCGGCCAGGGTCCGGAAGGTGTCCGAGAGCGAACCACCGGAGGTGTACTGGATGCGGATGGCCTCGACGGTCCAGTCGAGGTCCTGCGACCCGCAGCGGTCCGCCATGGCCCGCAGCGAGTCCAGCAGCGGCCGGCCCACCTGGGTTTCGGCCACCACCCGGACGAACTCCTCCGCCAGGGGGGCGTCGCCCTCCTGGGCGACGATCTCGATGGCGTGCAGCAGCGATGCCCCGGAGTCCAGGGACCCGGCCAGGATCTGGAGCACGGTCGGGAGCTGGTTCTCCAGCGCGATGCGGCGGGTGCGGCCCCGGCGCAGCGCCCAGGCGTAGGCGAGGACCGGGAGGACGAGCAGCGCCGCAATGCCCAGGAGCCCGTTGTGGAACAGCAGGTAGGTGATGATGCCGCCCACGATGCCGCCCGAGGCGGCGACGATGCCGAACTCACCCGGGCGGACCTTGATGCCGGCGCTGGTGAGCGCCATCTGCAGCTTGGTGGTGGTGACCGATCCCTTCATGATGCGATCGGTCAGGGCCCCGGCCTTCTCCATCAGCTGGACCATGGCCTGGGGGGATTGGGTGGGGTCGGCCCGCTCGAGGTCCAGCAGGCGGCTCAGTGCCACCCGCTTGGAGGCCTCCCGCGAGGCGTACCCGAAGGCCGCCGCCAGCACGCCGGCCGCGATGAGGAGTGCCGCGAGGAAGGCGATCACCGGCCACCACCCCTCCGGCGGGCCAGGTTGGCCAGGATCTCAGCGCGGGAGTCGATGGGCTCGGCGTTCGGTGCGACCGGGGTCAGGCCCCAGCCGTCCGGCCGGGGTGCCGCCACCGGGGTCAGCCCGCCGGGCTGGAACAGCTTGGGCGGCAGGTCGAGGCCTGCCTCCCGGATCCGGTCGATGATCTTCGGCCGCAGGCCGGTGGCCTGCAGGCGGCCGGCCACCCGGGACGACTCCTTGCCACCCTGCGAGAAGCTGAAGTGGAAGACGTCCTGGATGGTGATGATGTCGCTCTCCATGCCCTGCACCTCCGTGATGGCGGTGCAGCGCCGGGAGCCGTCGCCGAAGCGGTCCAGGTGCACGATGATGTCGAGGGCCGAGGCGATCTGCGTGCGGATTGCCCGCAGCGGCAGGTCAAAGCCGGCCATGAGCACCAGGGTCTCCAGGCGGCTCAGGGCATCCCGGGGGGAGTTGCAGTGCAGCGTGGTCAACGAACCCTCGTGACCGGTGTTCATGGCCTGGAGCATGTCCAGCGCCTCGGCGCCCCGGACCTCGCCGACGATGATGCGGTCGGGGCGCATCCGCAGGGCATTGCGGAGGAGGTCGCGGATCCTGACCTCGCCGGCGCCTTCGATGTTGGCCGGGCGGGCCTCCAGCGACACGCAGTGCGGCTGGCCGAGCCGGAGCTCGGCGGCGTCCTCGATCGTGATGATGCGCTCGTCGGGGGGGATGAACGACGAGATCACGTTCAGGATGGTGGTTTTTCCGGTGCCGGTACCGCCGGACACCAGGATGTTCAGCTTCGCCCGCACGCAGGCCTCGAGGAACACCGCGGTGTCCACGGTCAGCGAGCCGAAGGCGATGAGGTCCTTGACCTCGAACGCCTTCTCCGGGAAGCGCCGGATGGTGAGCACCGGGCCGTGCACGGCCACCGGGGGGATGACCGCGTTGACGCGGGACCCGTCGGGGAGGCGGGCGTCGACCATGGGCGAGGCCTCATCGATGCGCCGGCCCACCCGGGCGACGATCTTCTCGATCACCTGGCGGAACTGGCCCTCGTCGATGAAGCTGGCGTTGGTCTGCTCGATCTTGCCCCTGCGCTCGACGTAGATCTCGTCGGTCGCATTGCACATGATTTCGGTGACTTCCCCGTCGGCCAGCAGCGGCTCCAGCGGCCCGTAGCCGAGGAGGTCGGCGGCGACCTCCCGGACGAACTGGGCCCGCTTGGACGACGGCAGGGACACCTCGGCCACCCGCAGGGCCTCGTCGAGGTTGCTGGAGACCAGCGAGGACAGCTCCTCGGTCTTCAGGCGGGCGGACAGCTTCGGTCCGAGCTGATCCAGGAGGACTTCCCGGACCCGGCGCTTCATCTGGCCCCACTCGTTCGCCTCCTTGGTGGCAGGCGGCTTCGTGGTCTTGGCGCGGGCGGGCTTTCCGATGGTGCGAGCGGCCTCCTGCTCCGCTCGTTCGGCACGCTCTGACAGGCTCATCTCCTGGGCTCCTTCCAGCTTGTGCTACGCAGGTCAGTGGGGCGCTGATCGGTGGGGCGGGTCCGCGGCGGCCCGAACGAGGTGGCACCGCCCCCGCGGTTGGCGTTGAAGACGATCTTCTGTGGAGCTGCGGCCTTGTCGGCCGGGGCCGCCGGTGTGGGGCGCTGCCCGCCCAGGGGCGAGGACAGTCCGGGACCGGTGTAGTTCCCCAGCTGCGCCGGGGGTGGCGGCAGGGGCCGCTGGGCCGGCGTGTAGGCGGGCTCCTGGGCGGGTGGGTGGGCGAAGGAGACCGGGATCTGCGGCGGCGCCGGGGGGGCGACCGCCTTGTGCCCGAAGAAGCCTCGCAGCCGGTCCATCCACTTCGGGTGCTTGTCGTATGCGGAGCCGTTGTATGCCGGGTATCCCGGGGGTGCCCCGACCGGGACGGCCGGGCCACCGGTGGGGGGCATCAGGACCCCCGTCCGGCTGGGTGGGTAGGGCGTGGACGGGACGGGCCTCGCGGGTGTCACCGGGACCGCCACGGGGGCAGCCGTCGGGGACGAGGCGAGGAGCTCGGCCAGGTCGTAGCCGGTCATGCCGCCTGTGTGGAGCGGCTCGAGCGACGTCGGGGCCAGCCGGGGTTCACTGGCCGGGCCCAACGGTTCGGGCCTGCCGGCCGCGGCGCGTGCTGCTGCCGCGGGCGCCTGCGTCGGCGCGGCGGCCGGGGTGGGGATGCGGGGGAGGAGCGCCGGGTAGGCCGGCCCGTTGACCACCGGGACCTGCGGCACCGGCACGGGGACCGCCGCCGCAGGGGCGTGACGGTCCTTGCGCCAGCTGGTCCAGCCCGGCCGGGCGGTCGGGCGGGCCATCCAGCCCGGGTTGCGGATCTCGTTGCCGGGCACCAACTTGGCACCCGCCTCCAGGATCTTCTGCGAGATCTCCGCCCGTGGGTCCACCATCAGGACCGGCTTGCCCACATTCAGCGAGCGGGAGACCTCCTTGGAGTAAGGCAGGACGGCGGCGAAGCCCCGGGGGTAGACCCGGAGCAGCTCGTCGAGGTCGATGCCGTTGTCCGGCTCCGCCTTGTTCAGCACGCAGGACACGTCCTCGGCG